>CALDPN010000187.1 GCA_937911235.1 uncultured Bacteroidales bacterium | reverse complement strand
ATTGATATTTGGTCCTAAAAACACTTTATAAAAGTAATAACCTGCCCCACCCGCAGCAACTAATAAAATTAAAATTACTATTGATATTATTTTTTTCATTTAAATGTTTAGTTGTTTATACGTTTAGTCTATGATTAATTGTTAGTTTATTTCTGAGGCGTGACCGCCCGTGGTCTCGTGAACGGGAGGGACCCGCGACGGAACGTCGTGGGAGGGATAGGTCGGTATGCCGACCGTACCTTAAAGAAATAAAGCTAACAATTAAATTATCAATTATTCACAACATTCATCGGCACTTGTCAATTGCATTCTCGCCGCAATCTCGATGGTGCGAAGTTTGTCTTTGTAGAAATTGTTGGCATTTACTTTGTCGATGGCAAGGGCAGCATCGGAGTTGCCTTCCCAGCGGCGACAAAGGTAAAGCGAGTTGTATATGCGACCAATTTGGTATTCGCGTGAGAAACGAAGTCCTAAAGCATAATCTTCTCCATAACTAACGTTTGGCACGCCATACTCACGAAGCAGCGGAGTGAAAAATGCACGTGGAGCACCCAAACCATTTATGCGAAGCGCATTGTTGCGTCCATTGTCTGGAGTCCATTCCGCGTGGTCAATTAGTCCAGGAGGAAGCACCTCTAGGTTGAAGTTTGTCATGGTATAAGAACCAATAAGCATAGCGCAGTTTTGTGCATAAAACTCATCTACCACTTGCTGAAGCACATTTTCGCCATCATAAAGGTCGTCGCTATCTAGTTGCACTGCAAATTTACCACAAGCAGGGTTGTTTACACCCTCCATCCAGCAACCACCAATGCCAAGCTGTGTAGACTCTGGCACTATATGCACAAGGCGTGAATCTTCGGCTGCAATCTCTCTCAACAATTCAGTTGTGCCATCTGTAGAATGATTGTCGATAACAATTACATTGAATGGGAAAGATGTTTTTTGTGCTAAAGCAGAACGCACTGCATCGGCAACAGTTTTCACGCGGTTGCGCACAGGGATAATTACAGAAGCCTCTATTGCAAACTCATATCCAGAAAAGTTTACATCTTTAAATTTAGGCTCAAGATATGCCCCTGTTTCTTTAAGATATGCTGTAAATGCCTTCTCCATTTCAATTTGTACTGCACGATTGCGAGGGTTTACATAGTCAAATTGTTTTTCGCCACTCTTGCGTGTATCCTCTTCCATTTCGGTGTAAAGCACCTCGTCTATATGACAAAAATCTGCCATATTTGACAGTGCCAAACGAATAGCATACCAAGTAGCAAACTCGTATGTGTCTATGCTCACAGCCTTTACATCTTCTACCCTTACAAGCACAAGCGAACCAAAATTGAAATCGTCACGCACACTACCTAGCTGATACTCAATGGTTGGCACCACACTACACTCGCCATTCATTACTTGATAGTAATTTGAATAAACAAGTGAAGCACTAGTATCATCTGCCACAGATACAAAACGTTTTAACGACTGAGCAGAAAGTTGCAATGGTGAAACCTTAAGGTAAAGCATTGCATAATCTGTATCTAAACCTTGTAGAAGTGGTAGTAGCGACGCATCACCTGCGTTTTTGCCCAACACTACACATTTGTCTGCACCTGCATTTATAAATGTTTGTTGCAACGCATCATCTTGTTGCAAAAGTACTGCTGTGATTGTTGACATCTTTAATAGTTTTTAATTATGTGTTTTTGTAAGAAATTCCTCTCTATCTTTCACAACTTTAGCCTTTTTAGCATACATAATTAGTCTTAAAGACTGACCATAACTAAAGTAATTTATCATCCAGTTGAAGAATACAATAAATTTATTTTTCACACCTAAAATAGAACGTAGGTGAACTACCAACCACATAAGCCATGCAAAGAAACCGCCCATTTTCATACCTGCAAACTCTGCCACCGCTTTGTTTCTACCCACTGTAGCCATTGTACCTAAGTTTTTATATCTGAATGGTTTTAATTCTTTACCCTTGTCTAGGCGTATAAGATTTGAAGCAAGCAATTTTCCTTGTTGAATAGCCACTTGAGCAAGTTGTGGGTGTCCATTTTGCCAAGCAGGGTCGGCATTTGGCATTAAACATTGGTCGCCAATGCTATAAACATCCTGCATTCCTTGCACTTGGTTGTATTCGTTTACCAAAATTCTACCACCACGTCCTATGCTTTCTGTTGGTATTTTATCTACTTTTTGCGCAGCCACACCTGTTACCCAAATAAATGTGCGAGTGGCAATAGTGCTACCATCGTTGATATACACTGTATGGTCTTTGTAATCCGTAACTCTTTGGTTTAGAAGCACATTCACACCCATAGAACGCAAATATTTAAGTACCCTTGCAGATGATTTTTCGCTCATAGCAGCAAGTAAACGTGATTGCGACTCTATCAAGTAAATATTCATCAAACTATTTGGCAAATCTGGGTAGTCTTTTGGAAGTACAAAATTTTTCATTTCAGAAAGAGCACCTGCAATTTCCACACCTGTAGCACCGCCACCAACAATTACCACATTAAGTAATTCTTGACGTTCTTTTTCGGTGGCACAAGTAAGTGCACGCTCAAAATTATCTAAAATTGCATTACGCAAACCCATAGACTCTGATAACGTCTTCATTGGTATAGACTCTTCTTCTATTTCCTTATTTCCAAAGAAATTTGTGGTTGTACCTGCAGCAAGCACTAGATAATCGTATGATAGTTTACCAATAGATGTTTGAATCATTTTTTCTTCTGGCATAATGCTTAATACCTGTGCCAAACGGAAATAAAAATCTTTTCTTCGTTGAAACAAACGACGAAATGGGAACGCAATACTACTTGGCTCAATACCAGAAGAGGCCACTTGATAAATAAGTGGTGAGAATTGGTGATAATTATTTTTATCAACCAATACTACTTGAAAATTTGAGTTTTTAAGTTTTTGAGCAAGTTTTAATCCACCAAAACCGCCACCAACTATTACAACTCTTTTCTTTTCTGTTTTTGGAATATTGCAACTCATATTTTATTCTTCAATAAATAACTTCATTAAATAACGGCGAGACTCTTCGCCTATAACACTCTCAAAAGGGAATCCTGCAATTATCACGTTACCTCTTCTGCCCGCTTTAATAGTGGCAGGAAGTTCTGTATCTGCATATTGCAAAATTACTTTACTATTTCTATCTACACCAGTAAGCGCTTGCACATTTTGCACAAAATATTGCTTAGAATTTGGCATAGTTTGTAAATGGTAATAGGCAAGCTGCGATGGCGAATAAAGTACACCATTTGCTGTGGCTGTGTCTTGTTTTAGTTTATAACGAAGTCCTTTTTCTGTGAAAACCTCAGACTTTTTTGACGATGCCACAAATGCACCTGTTATCATTAATTTATTACGTTTTTTTTGTGTGTATTCAAACAATGCTTGTTCCAACTCTGTGGGATACAACTCAAAAAGTATAGCATCGCATTGTTCACCCAAAATGAGATCGACAAGTGAAAAATCTTTTAAATTCACTTGTTTTTTCATCACCGACTTTTTACTACATGATGAATACGAAAAACCATTGTCACGAAGTGCCTTGCCATGAATATAAGGATAGTTGAAAGCATTTCCTTGAATCACTGTAGCAGTATCACGTTTAGATGCTCCAGAACCAGGGTTATTGTCATTTTTATATGGTACACCTTGTTTAAACTCGTATTGCTCGCCCACAAAAGACAAGTCGTAATGATATGGCACACCAAAGTCTAGTTCGTGTTTAAAACCAGACTCTGTTTCTGTTACAAAATAATGTGGAGAAGATACACGGTCAAAACCATTAATAATAAGTGCCTCGCCTTTTTGCTTTGTAAGCGAGCACACAGAAAGTTCTTCCGAAGGGAAACTCTCACCACCCTGGTTAAGCGCCACCACTTTGAAACGATAAAGTACATCCTTTTCCACTGGTAACATTACAGAAGTACCCTTCACCACCACTCCACTATCGAAAGCATTGTCTTCTGTTGCAGTAAGCACCTTATAATGCGTAGGATATGCAGACCCTTCAAGTTTATCAACCATTGGAGACCAACTCAAACGCACAGAGTCTTTTTCTAAAATAGCAGAAAAATTTTCCACAGGAAGTGGCTGCACCACATAACCAGTACCATACATTTCCGACAAATAACGCAAAGATGCTTTGTAAATAGCTCTTGCCACAGTAAACTGAAATGCAGGGTGATGTGCATAACGCATATCAGCAAAGTTTTGGTGAGAAAGCAGTTCTATAATAAGCGATGGCACGGCTGGAATGCGAGTTTCTACATAACTGCGATGCCAAATGCCACGAGAAGGCCATTCTATTTTGAAAGTAGAACGCAAATCTTCTACAATTTGTTTCAATGCATAGTTTGCAAAGTCGTTGTTGGTGAGTTGGTTATAACCTGTTGGCGCCAAAGAGTCTGATGTACAAACCAGCAGAGTACCAATAATGCTATCTGGTGTACCTACCCCTGCATCGGTATGCACAGCAAGAGATAAATCCAACGGAATACCCACTCCTGGATAATCTGGATTTACTTGCGAGCCACCACTCAAATAATTGGTCCATTTGGCTCTGCCATAAAGGTCGTCGTAATAATCGTTGTCTTTATCTGGTTTTTGGTTGTAAATAATGCTATCTGGCGCACCAAACTGACGTAAATAATACACTGCCGCATCTACAAAGGCTGGCAAGTTGTCGTTTAACACACTACAACCACCGCCCACGTGCACACGAGTAATATCCCATTGCTTTTTGTCTGCCTCATTGTAGAAACGCACCTCAATGCTATCTTTTATATAAAGCGGGTCTAAATATAGCCAAGTATCGCCACCAATTGTAGTGTTAATTTGGTACTTTGTTGTAACACTTCCGTGCTTCACTTCGCATTGAAGTTTTGTAGCTTTGCATCCAGTTGGATATGCCACTCGCACCCAATAAGTGTCTGGATGGGTAACGCGACCTTTGAAGACTTTTTCGGTCACTGAGCCCTGTTCCTGCGGTCCCTGAGCTTGTCGAAGGGCCCCTAACTCCACCCCCTCATTATGCCAATCTCTTTCGCGAGGCATATACACCTCTGCTCCTGCACCACGAAGCATCGGAAGCAAATAATTTAGCACTATTTGCGTGCTAAGCATATCCTCCACAGTACCAAAAAGCGCAGGACGTTGCCAACGAATTTTATCATTGTTTTTATCATAATAAAGCCCGTGACTATTCCACAAAGCAATATTTCTGTGTAGCAAACCTTGCGATGGCTGCCAAGGATTTGACAAATGAGAAAGTGCCACCTCTCCTGTTTTATAAGGAAGATAACGAGACTTATCTATATCATTTTTTTTACGAAGATAGTTTGGAATAAAAGCATCTATAGGATGTTTACGGCTTACAATTGTGATGTCATATTTTTTATACTCTTCTGGAAGTTGCACACGTAGCGAATCATAAATATCTGCCACAATGCTTTCGTTCATCGGAATATTTGACAGATGCTCGTTCACCTCAATAGTACACTCTTTGCCATCAATCACTATAGACTCGATTTTGTACTTTTCAATAACATTGTTTATTGCAGTAGTATGATATGTAAAATAGGTTATTGGCAAACGACGCACCTTTTTAGGCTTTGCATTTGCTACAAAACCAACAAAACCGAGCATTAAAAATAGTATAAAAATTCGCCTAAACATTAGCCCCAAAAACAATCAACAAATTTACTATTTTTTTGCTTCTTTATCTCTATTAGAAATCATAAAAATTAAAAAAAATAATGTAACTTTGACAAAAATAAAATCATATGAAACTTATAGCAGATAGTGGTTCTACCAAAACGGCGTGGGCTGTGGTAGAAAATCCAAATAATGTGATAAAAACCGATGGCATAAATCCAATTTTTATGGATAGCGCGCAAATAGAAAATACCTTGCGCACACAGCTACTGCCAAACATTACAGAAACTATTACAGAGGTATATTTCTATGGTGCGGGGTGCGCCAACGAAGAGAAAATAAACATTGTGAGAACTGCAATTCAAAGTGTTTTTGGCGATATTAAAGTAGAAATTGCATCAGACCTATTAGGTGCAGCACGTGGTCTTTGCGGTCACCAAAGTGGCATTGCGTGCATACTTGGAACTGGTTCAAACTCATGCCTTTACGAAAACTACAACATCAGTTGGAATGTGCCAGCACTAGGTTTTATTCTTGGCGACGAAGGTAGCGGAGCAGTGCTTGGCAAACTTCTTATGGGCAATATTTTTAAGAATCAATTGCCAGAGGCTGTAAAAGAAGATTTTATGCAAACATACGGCTACAATATGATGGACGTGATAGAAAAAGTGTATCGCACCCCACTTCCAAACAGATTTTTGGCTTCATTTGGTCCTTTTATTGCTAAACACAAAGAAGTACCAGAAATGAAAGAAATGATAACCACTGCACTTGAAAGTTTTATCATCCGCAATGTAAAACAATACCCATACACCACAATGCCTGTGAGTTTCACTGGCTCTATTGCTTATTATTTCTCCGATATACTACAAGATTTAGCCACAAGACATAGCTTTACAATTGGCAAAATAGAAAAAGATCCACTAAGAGGTCTTGTTGAATTTCATACAAAACAATAAGAGATTAATTAAAAAATGTAGTCTTTCGTTACACTTTTTAGTAATCTCGTAAACAAAAAAATTGCTCGAACTTTGCAGTCCGAGCAATTCTTATTTTATAACGTTAGTATTATTTTACTAATACTTTTGTTACAGAGTTTTGTGTTTTAACAATGTATGCACCTTCTAGATTACCATTTGCATTTGTTACATCTTTACCTGCAAGGTCGATGATTGCGAATGGAGCTGGAGCAATGATAGTACCATCAATTGCATAGATTAATTCAGCAGCAGCGTCTTCTACGTCGGTTGGAGTTTCTGCAGAGAATTGAATCCACATCATACCATCGTTAGTTTTGAAGTAAATATCATATTTACCTGCAGCCAAGATAATATTATCTGTACCATTATTTACTACACCTTCTTGAAGTTCAACTGCTTCAGAACCAAACCAAGTAGCTGCACCTGTTTTATCTACATAAACTACTTTAAATTCTTGAGTACCATCTACTTCTAGATTAGTAATATACCATTCTGCTTTATCAGCATCCTCTGTTAGTTTAATATCATCAGCCATATCCCAAGAAACAAGACCACGGATACCATAATAAGGTTCTATTTCAATTGGTTCTTCATATTCGCAATCTTCATTTACACCCAATGCTAAACCATTCATATTGAAGCATGTAGATTCAGAAAGCTCTGTCATGTAGTTTTCAGATTCTGTTTTGCCTAGACCTGCATTAACTTTGAAGTATACTGGTGATTCAATAGTCATATCAATAGCATAGAAACCATCTTCACCTTTTGTCATTGCTTCTCCTGGCCATTCAGTATATACATTACCACTTCCGTCTGCATACCATGCCCAGATATTGCAAGCATCCCAAGCACATGCTACTTTAACAGTAATAGTTTTTGGATATTCTGGAGTTGGGTCTGGATCTGGTTCTGGATCTGGAGTTGGGTCTGGATCTGGTTCTGGATCAACTGGTGTTTCTACTTTTTCAAATGTGATTTGACCACTTAGTTTATATAGAGGTTCTGCTGGATCGCTTACTAGAGTATAGGTAATTTTGTATTCTACACCAGCTTCACATTGTAAATATGTAGAAGAAGCGGTTTCACCTTTAGTCATAGTAGAAGTACCATCACCTGGTTTGATTGTTTTAGAGCTGTTACGTGCCCAGATATTACCTTCAGCATCTACTAGTTTAACTTTTTGTACTTGTTTACCGCTAGCTTCAATTGTACCTGTGAAAGTAATATTTAATGTATAAACGAATTCAGATTCTTGAGTGAATTTGTATCCATCTTCGAATGCTAAGATTTCGTTATCGTTGTCACCATTTAAGCGACCAACTAGAGCGAATTCTAGTTCTGCAGGTTCTGGATCTACTTCTACTGGAGAAGCAACAGCTGTAAATTCTAAGCTTTCAGAAACTTCACCTACAGTTACTGTTAATACACCTGCATATTCACCTTCTGCTTCTGGAGCAAATGCTAAGAAGATAAAGTTGTCTTGTACTTCTGCAACAGAGAACGCTTCACCAGTAACTTCTACTTTAACTTCTGCATCTTCCGCAGCATTTTCAAGAGTGAATTCAATGATGTCGTTGGTAGTTTCACCTACGTATGTTTTTGGGAATTCAACTTCGTCTTCAAATGTGATAACAATTGGAAGTGGCTCTGGTTCTGGAGTTGGTTCAACATATTTTTGAATCCACATTCTGCCTTCGTTTACTTTGAAGTAAATATCATATTTGCCAGCAGGAAGAGCAATGTCACCATCACCTTCGCCAGCATTTGTAATACCTTCTTGTAAATCTACTTTATCAGAACCATACCATGTAGCTTGAGATTGAGCATCAACAGAAACTACTTTGAATTTACCATCTGCAGGTACTTCAAATGCAGTGATATACCATTCTGGACCATTTGCTGCATCTGCATTATAGGTCATTTTGATATCGTTAGCCATATCCCAATTTGTCATTGTGCCACGAATAGCAACGTATGGGTCGATTGGTTCTGGTTCTGGAGCAGGGGTATAATCGCAGTTTTCTGCAACAACTAGATTATATTTTTCACCAGATTTAGCGCCAAGGTTGTAGCAAGTAGATTCTGTCACACCTGCCATATCAACAGATTGTGTACCTTTATTATTGTTATTGATAATAAAGCTATATACGCCATCTTCTGGAATAGTTAAAGCATAAGAGAAAACGCCAGTAGTTTCATCTTTTGTCATAGCTTTACCTGGCCATGTACCTCCGGTAAGATTTTCACCGCCTTCTACCCATGCCCAAATAGCAGCTTCTGTCCAATCTGGGTTAACAAAGCTAATTGTAACAATAACTGGAGCTTTTTTAGCAGTAGCAGTAAATGTAATTTCTTTAACTGTTTCGCCTGAAGTAAGAGTTAAAGTACCTTCAAATACGCCTGCTTCTTCAGAAGCAAATTCGATAATTACTTTACCTAATTCTTGTTCTTTGATTGAGAAAAACTCACCATCAACAGATGCTGTAGCTTCTGTGGCATTAACTAGTTCGTATGTTACTTCTGCTGTAGTCACTTCACCTTCGATAATTTCGGCAAAAACAGGAGTAGTTACGTTAAGGAATTCTGGCACTTTTGGAGCTTCTGCTGCAACAGCCTTAGCAGCTAAAGCAACAGTTTCTTTTACTTCGCCAGAAGTAATTGTTAATGTACCAGTGTAATCACCTTCTGCTTCTGGAGCAAATGCGATAGTAACTGAACCTACTTCTTGAGCAGAAATAGAGAAACCTTCGCCTTCAATTGTTGCAGTAGCTTCTGTAGCATTTTCTAGTGTATATTTCAATGTTGCACTAGAAGTTTCGCCAACAGTAGTGGTTGCAAATTGTGGAGCAGCAGCAACTGTGATTTTAGGAGCTTTTACTGGTAAAGTGTAGTTATTGGTTCTTGCAAGTGGATTTCCTGCAAAACCAACATTACCAGACATGTTTGATGTAATAGAGTGAACTGGAGTTTTTGTATATCCCCATTGAACACGGCTAGAAACACTACTACCTTCACCACCCCATTGTGAATCAACAGTCATAAAAGCTAATTGTGTACATCCGTCCCAGTTAGGCATTTTCACAGAATAAAGATTCTCATAACCTTCCACTGCTGTTAATTGATAGCCTTGAGACCAAGTACTATGACCTAATAACATCTGTAATTTTTTACCAGATGCTATGCTTTGCTGCATGTCAGTATAAGCTGTAGCATCAAAATAAATGACAGTGTTATTTGCAATATTCGCAGCTAACATTCCACTAATGTAGAATAGCATAAGCGAAAACAAAGTAAATAACTTTTTCATAAGCATTTAATTTTTGGTTAATAAATAGGTTAATTATTTGATTTTTTAAGGTACAAAGTTATTGCGATAAACGAACACTTCAAACGATTGAAATATGCTATCGAATGTAAATTTAGAATATTTCAAATACTTAAACAAATTTTTTAAGCCTAAAAACTCATTTTGTTGATAACATTTGTAGAAAAATGTTAATTTTGCAGTCCTAAAATAAAAAACATGAAATTTATTAGCTTCGGAAGCGGTAGTAGTGGCAATTGTTATTTCGTGGGAAACGACAAATACGGAATACTTATTGATGCTGGTATTAGCTCTAGAAAAATAAAAAAATACCTTAAGGAAGCTGGTTATGAACTAAGTCAAATTTATGGTGTGTTTATAACCCACGACCACTTTGACCATATTAAAAGCGTAGGCACATTGGGCGAAGTGTATAGCATTCCAGTGTATTCTACAGAGGATATTCTTAAAGGTATAAATAAATGCTACAAGATTACCGAAAAACTTTATACTTGCAAAAGACCAATAAACATACTTGAAGAGGTTTGTGTCAAAGACTTTAAGATAACAGCATTTGAGGTGGAACACGACTCTAGCCAATGTGTGGGTTACCACATAGAGTTTGAGGGAGATAAAATTACTCTTGCCACAGACCTTGGCGGAATAAATGAAAAGGCGTGCGAATATATTTGCAAAGCAGACCACGTGGTGATAGAAGCAAATTATGACGAAGAAATGCTTCTTAATGGTAGTTACCACTATTTATTGAAACAACGCATTTTAGGAGGCTGTGGTCACCTTGCAAACCACGTGACAATGCGTTTCTTGGCAGAAAACTACATGGAGAATTGGAAAAACATATTCTTCTGCCACTTAAGTAACAACAATAACACTCCCGACACAGTAATGCGTGCTGCAACAACCGCATTGCAAGGTAAAAACATCAACTTAGCGCCACTACCAAGAACAAAAATTCTAGAAATTAATTTATAACTCGCTCCGCTCGGTTGCACCCTGCGGGGTGCCCTTGATGGGGAACATTTACACAGGCGTCGCCGGGCTACGCCCTCTGACACCTGCCTACAAAAAAAGGGGAACCCTCTAACGAGGGTTCTAATATGATTACAATCTACATAAGAGATTTATTTTAGAGGATAAGATTCTAGGCGTCCCGAAGTCTGAAAAACCGGAGTTTACTAATCGTAAATGAGGATTTTGAAGACAAGGGCAACGACGAAGATTGCCTATAAAATAAATCGAAAACTTACCATAGTTTATTAGGATAAACCCCTTTAGCAATCAACTCATTAATTTGAAGAAGCACATTTGGTTTATCTTCAATGTAGGTAACGCCAAACCATTTTGCTGTGGTTTCTAGCACTTTTACTTTTGCTCTGCCGTCGTTGATAAGGGTGTCAACCATGGTAGGAATATAGAATTCTGCTTTAAGTTGTTTTTCGTTTACTTTTAGGAAGTCTTTGAATGCTTCGTATGAATAGTCGAAATATTCTGGTGTGAAGCCCCACATATTCATAGAAACAGGAGTGTTTGCAGCGATTGTTTTTTCAGTACCGTCTTCGTTGTGATTTACGATTACTCCGTTTACTTCTTCAATTTTGGTGTGTTCTTCGATAGATGTTAGGTAACCTTCTGCATCTGTTTCACAAACACCACGAGACACTGTACCACTATTTGAAAGGGTGTTTTTCACTGGGAAGCCTACCATGCAGTATTCACCTTTTTTACCTTCCATAGAAACTAGCTGATTGCAAAGCACTTTGAAAGATTCGTAGCCATAAAAGTCGTCGCCGTTGATTACAGCAAATGGTTCGTTTACCACACCACGACCCATAAGCACCGCGTGGTTTGTACCCCATGGTTTCACGCGTTCTGGATTTGGAGAGAATCCCTCTGGAAGATTGTCAATATCTTGGAAAACAAGTTCCACTTGTATTTTGTCTTGAAATTTAGACACTACGATATCTTGGAAATCTTGTGCAAAGTCTCTTCTAATTACGAATACAACTTTACCAAAACCCACTCTAATAGCGTCGTAGATAGAGTAATCGATGATTGTTTCGCCGTTTGGACCTAGTCCGTCCATTTGTTTTAGACCGCCATAGCGACTACCCATACCAGCCGCCATAACAAATAATGTTGGTTTCATATATATGTTTATTTTATTGTTTAATTAGTAATATATTGATATAAATAACTCCTAACTCCTAATTCCTAACTCCTAACTATTTCACATTATTCTTTAAGAAATTCAAAATCCTATTATATAGGTGTGGTTGAAGAAGCGATGCAGTGAAACTTTCGTCTTTGTTTGGATAAAGCTGCATTTCAAATTGCACGCCTGCTTCTACAAGTTCTTCTATCAGGCGGTTTGTGTTCTCGATAGAGTTCATACCGTCGTTCATAGAGTGAACAATAAGAAGTTTACCTTTAATATTTTTAGCGTTGCCCACTGCAGAGTTGGTTCTATAGCCAGCAGTAGCACCATGTTGTTTCATATAGCGTTCCACCACAGCCTTATTATAGTTTACAAGGTCTGTTACTGGAGAAATCACGATACCACCCACAAATGGAGTTTTTTCTTGCATAAGTGCAGAAAGCACTACCCCACCAGCCATGCGATTTCCCATCATAAATACATTTTTAGGGTTCGCTATGCCAGCTTTTATAAGACCTTTAGCCGCTGCTATATAATCTAGTGCAGGTACTTTGAAGATATTACCATGGGTAGATTTTTTATAATACTCACCATATCCCATAAAACCATGTGTTGTCACTTGCGCCACCACATAGCCTTGCTCAGCAAGTTTATATGAAATATCTTTCTTCCATTGGTTTTGTGTATCTACCACATCAAAAATCACAGGTGCATTTGTTACTCCTGATTTTCTAATAATCCAGCCAGATAAACTATCTGTAAATTGGAAAAACTCTTTCTTTATGGTTTCGCTCATCACATCTTTGTGAAGCTCACGCAAAACATCACCATCAGACTCGCAAACAGAATAGATATGTGGTTGATTTACACTACTATAGATAAGTTCAAAGTATTTAAAATCTTTTGAGAAAAATGCATCATTTGTACCTTCTGCCACTGCAATTGGTGTACGTTTGCCAGATTTTACATTTATAGCATAAATTCCACGATTTAGAGGTCCATTGCCATTTGATTGATAGAAAATCTGCTTAGATTTTGGGTCGTAGCCATAGATTTTGGTCACATCATAGTCACCTTTTCCCACTTGATAGATATATCTACCATTGTTTATTGAATATACGTGAAGGTGATTGTAACCATCTTTTTCCTCTAGCACACCAAATTCGCTAGCATCTGGGAAGATTAATATATAACTAGCATTTTCTGGTGAAATAAATTTATCTTCCTTGTAGTTGTAAATACGTTTCGCTACTAGCGACTCCACGTTTACAAGTGCAACACTAAGTTCTGTTTGCAGACGGTTTAAATACATAACTACAAATTGGTCTTCTGAATTAGTCCATTGGATATGAGTAACATATCCGTCGGTAAAGTTTGGAAGCGCAACTTGTTTGTGCCATTTAAACTGCACGTTATACACATACACTTGTTGGTTTTTAATATAGATTAAAGACGAATTGTCTTTAGACCAAAGCATAGAAACCAAATTGCCAAATGCTTGAGTAATTTTTTGTGAGTGAAGACCGTTTGACACTTCTGCCCCACCGTCTGTGGTTACTTGCACTTCTGTATCAAACTGTAGGCGTTTGATATAGATATTATTTGCGCGAATAAATGCCACATTGTTGCCATCTGGCGAGAAAATAGGTGCAGTTTGAGAGCCATTATTTGATAGTTTATCGGCTCTGTTTGTTCCTATTCTATAAACATAATATTCTGCACCACTTTTAAGAAGAATTTTGTCTTCTTGTGGAGAAAAACGAAATGCTTCTACCACTTCAAGTGGATGCTGACGCATTTTTGAAAACACTACTAGAGTATCTTCTTTACCTGTTTTGTAATCGCCTTTTACAAGCACCTTTTTATTTTCACTAAGGCGCGCATATTCCTTAGCATTATTCATTGGCACAAGCACTGGCGCAGAATATGCTAAAGTAGCTACAAAAGCAAGTAATATTATTGATATAAGTTTTTTCATTAAAGTTTATTTTTTAAGCCATTCCTTAATATTTCCTCTGTATTCGAAAAGCA
Organism: uncultured Bacteroidales bacterium; assembly: GCA_937911235.1. Taxonomy (GTDB): domain Bacteria; phylum Bacteroidota; class Bacteroidia; order Bacteroidales; family Paludibacteraceae; genus Enterocola. Next base: position 9,258 of record CALDPN010000187.1, on the reverse strand, counting down.
AAATAGAAATTAATGCTAGCACAAATAATACAATACAATATTTAGGAGCTGTTTTCATTGGGTGGTTGCTATATGTGTCTGAGATAGAAAGTGCTGTAATTTTTTCTAACGCCAATGTATCGCTATTCAATCTGCTTTCGATATTGATAACTCTAGATTTTAGAGCCATCAAATCGCTTTGAATCCATTGATTTTTGTCTTTGATACTGAATGTTTCACCAGATGTACCTAACACAACTTGATTTGCATCTGAGGTGAAATATTGAATATAACGAAGTGAATCTAATAATTTTATCTCATTTTTAAATGTGCTTAACTCGCTTCTCATTACAGAAAGACGTCTGTCGTTTAGAATAGAGAAAGAAGAACGTTCGTTTAGATAGTTAATCACCGCATCTGCAAAGATTGATAGTGAAGCTGTATCTTTTGCCATCACTTCCAAGGCTAACATAGATGGATGTATTTTATATTTATGGTTTTCTTCCTTCGTTACATCTTCTTTGTCAACAGTATAGTTTATTAGTGTTGAGTCGATAGAAATTACTCTGTGTGGTCTTAATTGAACTAAATTTTTTAGAGTTTCGTTGTCTAGTTGCAGAATAGTAGCCAATCTACCTCTGTTCATTTCAGACAGACCTTCTATTTCTTTAATGTAACTTGTACTGATTGCTACATTGTTTTTAAGAATAATTTCGGCATTATATTTTGTGATAATAAATTTTGGAACAACGATAGACATGACAATGCCTAACAAGACAGCAGCAAAAAGTACATACCATCTTTTAAAACAGATTTTTATAACAAGACATAAAGGTTTAAAGAAATAAGACTTTAAAAAGTTCCAGAAAATTGCCAATAAGTCTAGTAAATCTAGTTCTTTTTCTTGATTTTTATTTTCCATATTATCTAAGTTTTAATAATTGTCCAACTTCAGCCTTTGCATCGTAAGGCATATTATTTAAATCGTATAGGCTATGCAAACGGATACCATATTTTTGAGATATATCGTGCATAGACTCACCTTTTTTTACCACATGAAGTCCGTCTCCCCAAGTGATTTTTTTCTTTTTCTTTTGCAAATAAACTACAGTACCTTCTTCTGGTTGACGAGTTTTTCTATCAACATCGTTGTATGAATAAATAAGACCAAAAGGTATATTATATTTCACAGCTATAGTATAATAAGACTCGCCCTTTTGTACATAAACATATTTAAGTCCAGATTCGTTTTTCTCTTTTACAGTTTTCGCTGGTGTTTTTACACCTTCTTCTTTAGAGGTAAAACTTTCTTTATCGTACTTATATAGTTCGTATTTTTCTATAAGTGTAATAAGTCTGTTTGGATAGTTTGGGTCTGTAGCATAACCTGCTTGTTTCAAGCCTTTTGCCCAAGCTTTGTAGTCTGTTTTATCCAATTCAAAAAGGAATGAATAACGTGGTCTGTCTTTAAGAAACTGAGAGTGGTCTATAAAAGATTCTTCTGCTCTTTCGTATTTTCTAAAGCATTCGTTTCTTTTATCGTCGTCGTGATAAATCTTTTCTCCAGACCAATCGTTGTGACATTTAATGCCAAAGTGGTTGTTTGCTTGCACTGCCAATCTACTAGTACCTGCAGCAGACTCCAATATACCTTGTGCTAGCGTAATAGATGCAGGAATACCATAATCGTTCATTTCACGCATAGCAATGTTACAATATTTTTGTATATACGCTTCATTATCTTGCGACGCAGACATACAAAAAACATTTCCAAATATTGCTACAGACACTATTAATGTCTTAATTAATTTTCTCATTTTGCTTATATAATAACGTGCAAATATACTATTTTTTTATGAAATATATGAAGATATTCTTTAGATTTTAGTTATCTTTGCGTTGATTTAATTTGGCATATAATATCTATATGGATTTAGAATTAATAGAAAAAGCTAAACTAGCCACAAACACATCATACTCTCCTTATTCAAATTTTAAGGTGGGTGCTGCGGTGCGTATGGCTGACGGCAGAATTTTTACAGGTTCTAACCAAGAAAACGCAGCTTATAGCGCATGTCTTTGCGCAGAAAGAGTTGCACTACTTTATGCATGTGCCAATGCTGGCGACTCTTATCCTACAAGCATAGCCATTGCCGCATATCAAAATGGTAATTTTACAGAAAATGTAATTACTCCTTGCGGTGAATGTTGCCAAGTGCTAGTAGAAATGGAGAAACGTTTTGGGCACGCAATTACTATTTATCTATATGGAGAAAAAGGCGTAAAGAAATTAGAGAGTTCAAAAGAATTATTACCATTTGCATTCGAGTTAGGAGTTAAATGCTAAAACACATACATAGATACATATTAAAAAACTTTTTGAGAACTTTCTCAATTACATTTTTTGCAGCTGTATTCATTTTGGTAATGCAGTTTATGTTTCGTTATGTAGATGATATGGTAGGTAAAGGTGTTGCAATTTCTGTTTTAGGAGAATTCTTTTTCTACGCAGCCCTATCTGTAGTACCTCTTGCACTACCTCTTTCTATCCTACTTGGCTCGCTAATGACCTTTGGCAACCTAGGCGAAAGACTAGAATTACTTGCAATGAAGGCGGCAGGTATTTCACTTTTTAAAATAATGCGATCGCTTATTGTGCTTATAGGACTTGTTTCTATTGGTAGTTTTTATTTTGCCGACAACATTCTTCCAAGAACACAAGTGAGAATGTGGACTCTGCTATTTTCCATCAGAGAAGCATCTCCTGAGCTTGAAATTCCACAAGGTGTTTTTTACGATGGCATTACAGGTAGAAACATTTTTGTAGAAACAAAAAGAAATGGTTTATTGCACAATGTAGTTATCTACGACTACTCTAAAGGGTTCAACAACACTGGTATTATAATGGCAGATACAGGCACCATTAAACTTACCGAAGATAAGAAACACCTTATTTTAACCCTTAAAAACGGCGAATGTTTTGAAAATCTTCAAGACGAAAACAAAGCAAATAATAAGAACAATAAAATTATTCCATACAGAAGGGAAACATTTAGCAAAAAAGAAATTATTATCGACTTCGACGCCAATTTCAACGAACTAGACTCTAAGTTTCTTGAAGACCAATATATAGCAAAAAGAATTGACGAACTTCAACAAACAATTGACTCTATTTCTATAAGAATTGGTCAGTACGTAGTATTAAGAAACGAAAAACTTAAATCTGGCACATACTTTAACAAGACAAATCAAAGTGCCGAAGATATTACTGTGTTCAAAGACACAACTATTAATTTGGATAGTATTGCTTTTTCGTTGCAAAGCAAATTTGCAAAACTTAGCAATATAAACAAAAAGAACGCATTACAATATGGCAAAAATAAGATAAAACCTATAACAGACAAACAAAGAATATCCCATGCCGACGTGGAATGGCTAAAAAACGAATCTAGAATACATAAAATAGAGATGTATAAAAGATATACTCTAGCGTTTGCTTGTTTTATCTTCCTTTTCATTGGCGCGCCACTAGGAGCAATAATTAGAAAAGGTGGTATGGGTATGCCTGTGGTGCTTTCCACTATCTTATTTATCATATACTATATCATCGACAACACTGGATACAAAATGGCTCGCGAGGCCATCTGGGAGGTATGGCAAGGCATGTGGCTAAGCGCCGCAATATTACTTCCATTTGGTATTTTACTCACCTATATGGCTGCTACAGAGTCTAGCATTATGAATGGTGAAAGTTATATTATGGCATTTAAGAAGATATTTAGTAAAAATAATGTTATATTTGCAAAAATCAGAAATTTAAGACAAAACAAAAAATAATTATATATGGCACTAAACACTATAGAAGAAGCATTAGACGATTTCAGAGAAGGTAAGTTTGTTATCGTAGTAGATGATGAAGATCGTGAAAATGAGGGAGATTTCATTATAGCAGCAGAAAAAATTACACCAGAGGCAGTAAATTTCATGCTAAAAAATGGTAGAGGTGTACTTTGTGCTCCTATTACTGAATCACGTTGTGCAGAACTAGAATTAGATAAACAAGTAAGCAATAATACTTCCATTTTAGGTACTCCATTTACTGTTACTATCGACAAAATAGAAGGTTGCTCAACAGGTGTATCTACTGCCGACCGTGCAGCTACTATCAAAGCTCTTGCCGACCCTACTTCTACACCAAATACATTTGGTCGTCCTGGTCACATCAATCCTCTTTATGCAAAAGATAAAGGTGTGCTACGTCGTGCTGGTCACACAGAAGCTGCTGTAGACCTTGCTCGTCTTTCTGGTCTATACCCTGCTGCCGCTCTTATCGAAATTATGAACGAAGACGGCACCATGGCTCGCATGCCAGACCTACAAAAAGTAGCAGAAAAATTTGGCATTAAAATCATTACTATTCGTGATTTAATTTCATACAGACTTAAAAAAGAATCTATTATTGAAAAAGGTGAAAGCGCTCATCTTCCTACAAAATATGGCGACTTCACTATCATTCCTTTCCGCCAACTATCAAACGGACTTGAACACGTAGCACTTGTAAAAGGCACTTGGGAAGAAAACGAACCTATCCTTGTGAGAGTACACTCTTCTTGCGTTACTGGCGACATTTTTGGTTCTCTAAGATGCGAATGCGGCGACCAACTTCACAAAGCAATGGAGATGGTAGAAAAAGAAGGCAAAGGTGTAATTATTTATCTAATTCAAGAAGGTAGAGGCATTGGCTTAATGAACAAAATTAAAGCATACTCTCTACAAGAAAAAGGTCTTGACACTGTAGATGCAAACATTCAACTTGGCTTTAGCCCAGACGAACGCGACTATGGCGTGGGTGCAAGCATTCTACGCGAAATTGGCGTTAGAAAAATGCGTTTAATCTCAAACAACCCTGTAAAACGTATTGGTCTTGAAGGCTACGGTCTTGAAATAGTAGAAAACGTAGGTATCGAAGTAGGTATCAACAAATACAACGAACAATACATGCAGACCAAGAAAGAAAGAATGGGACATAACTTGAAGTTATAAGTTAGGAGTTAACTCCTACTAATATAATTAAGGGTGGCTCACGCGAGTCACCCTTTTCTTATGCTTATATTACTTTTAATATAATTTCTTAGTAACTTTTGAACCTTGGCGTTCAATTACAATTTCATTTGCATTTGGCTCGCTAATGCGCACACCATTTAAGTTGAAGTATTCTGCAGGAGCTTCTTCTGCTTCTACCTCATCGATAGGAGTATCTGTATCACCACCATCAGGACCTGCAGGTGCTTTTAAAAGTTTACCAATACGAGCTGGTGCGTATGTGATTACGTCTTCATCTTCTTTTTCCATACTAGAAGAAGGGTCCATTGAGTATTCTTTCTTAGCATTGTCGAAGTATGATGGATCGTATGGAGTGCCACCAATTGGGCTAGAACCATAAATATCAATATACATTACACCAATACCATATTCAGCAATATAATCAGCAGAAACACCTAGTAAAGAAAGTGGGAATTTCCATTCGTAGAAGGTATGTGCAGTAGTAGCAATTTCTGATTTTAAATCTGCAAAGCCAGTTTCGCCAGTAAGAACTGTTGGGTTATAACCAAAATTCTTCTGACCATAAACATTTTTGATAACAGGGTGTAAATTGTCATTTTTACCATATTTTATACCTGCGGCATTTGGACATTCTGGACAATTATAGCAAGCGTGACCATCTGCTGTTGGAAGGAAGAAACCTGGAGTACCTACACCTGGTTTAGAAGAACCAATCCAGATAGCATCTACACCATTAGCAAATTTAGCACCTTTTTGTCCTTCGCCATTCCAAATAGCATGGGTACCATTGATATAACCATCAAATTCTTTAATAGGACTTAGGTCAAATGCCCACATCATACGACCATCCATATTGTGAGGTTTAGATTCACCAGGTTGGTGACCTTCACCACCAATATCCCAAACAGTATATACCAACTGTACACCAAGATAAAGATTATCATTGTCGTATGCAGCAAAAATAGCGTATGAGTCAATGATTGGACGTTCGTGAACACCCTTAATTGCTTGGCAAACGTCACGAGCCACACCTTGAGCAATAATATCACTTGCTGTCCAGTGATTCATTGCGTTTGTAGCTTCACTATTGGCAAATGCCATATCTATGGTCTTTTTAGAACCCACTTGACCATTTGGGTTTACTTTATAATATTTTGTATTTAGTTGAGGACCAGATTTACCTTCTCCTGGAGCAGGCATTTTAGAGTAGCTAAATGTTTGTGCTTTTTGTTTATCATCTGCCACAGCAAGAGTTTTTAATGTAGTAGATTCATCAAATACCAATGGTTCGCTGTAAATAGCAGATTCAGTAGATGGTTCTGTACCATCAGTTGTGTAATAAATAGTTGCTGCAGGAGAAACTGTTAGAGTTACAGTGATAGTTTCGCCATCTTTAAAGAATGCACCTGAAGCAGGATTAGCTGTTACATTTGGGATAGTAGGATCAATATACTCTGTACAAGAACCATCTTGATGATAAGTAGCTTTGTCAACGTACACAAGGTCTCCAGCACCAATTTTATTATCACCTTCGTGAATAATAATCATAGTAGGAAGGCTTTTTCCTGCTGGAACTTCCCAATACCATTTACCATCTTTTTTGGTCATGTTGTCACCACCCCATGAACCTTTTACAGTACAGTTTTCCGTGTCATTCCAAGCCCATACTTGTGGTTGACCAAAACCTGTACCATCAAAGTACACATAGTGATCCGCTGCAAATGCTGCAAACGAACCCATAGCCAATGTTATGGCTAAAAATAATTTTGTAAATAATTTCATAATGTATAAATTTAAAATTAGATTGTTATTTTAATTTTCACTCCTAACTACCCAAATATCAGGTTTACTTCAGGAGTAAGTTCTATTTGAAAATTATCTCTTACAGACTGACGAATGCTATCTGATAAATTGATAATATCCAAACCATTTGCGCCACCTTTGTTAATAAGCACTAATGCTTGACTACCATGTACTGCCACTTTACCTTGCGCTTTGCCTTTCCAACCACATTTCTCAATCAAATAACCCGCAGGCACTTTCACCTCCGTTTCTGACACCACATAGCAAGGTAGTTCTGGATATTTTTTAAGAAGTTCGTCGTAATGTGCCTTTGAAATTACAGGGTTTAAGTAGAAACTACCCGCATTGCCCCACACTTTTGGCTCTGGAAGTTTACGCTGACGAATATCTATCACAGCTTGGCGCACATTAGCAATTGTTACCTCTGGATATTTCTTGATTTCTTCTTCAAGGCTACCGTAGTTTATTTGAGGCACCCCCACTTTTTTAAGTTTATAGTAAACGTTAGTTACAATATATTTGCCTTTAAGCTCACGCTTAAACACGCTATCTCTATATGCAAACTTACATTCTTCATTTGTAAACTCTCTTACCTCACCAGTGGCCACCGACACGCATTCCACCTTCACAATCACATCTTTCACCTCCATTCCGTAGGCACCAATGTTTTGAATAGGAGTAGCCCCTACCTCACCCGGAATAAGAGAAAGGTTTTCCACACCTCCATAGCCTTTGTTTACACAAAACGCCACAAAGTCGTCCCACACCTCACCTGAGGCAGCACGCACCACTACAGTATCTTTTGTGGTTTCCACCACATCTATGCCTTTCATTTTAGAATGCAGGATAACACCTTGATAGTCACCCACAAAAAGCAAGTTGCTACCACCACCGATGTGAAGAAATTTATTTTCTTTTAGCAAATCTGAGTGTATTAGTTGCACTAGTTCCTCTACAGAATCATACTCCACAAAATAGTTTGCAGACACATCTATGCCAAAAGTATTGTTATTTAATAAAGAATAGTTTTCGTATGTTTTCATATATTATGAATTTCACTTTTTACATCAAATGTAAAGTTAACGATTTTTTCTCATTTTTTATATAAGAAATAAGATTTTTGTAAAGCTGACGGTGATAATTTCCTTTTCTTACCTCAGAATTGTGCCAAAGTAGCACAAGTTCGCCTCCGTGTTTTCTTACTTGGTCTATTAATCTGCAAGCAGTGTCGTATGCCTCTGTGAAACCCATTTGTGAATACTTAGAAAAAGAACCATCCATCATGGTAAGTGGATGAAGGGTTAAGTCTGTCACCTCAAGTGTATATGGATTTATATATTTTACAGGACGACATGTTCCCAATCTAAAGCCAGGCATTTCGGCAAAGCCAATGGTAAAATCTTCTTTAATACCAGCCTCTATTAAAGCATCCAACTGATTATTCGACGTTAGTCTTAAATAGTGATTTCTATTCGCCACAAGTGGTTTGCCTATCACCTTTTCTATCGACTCTTTCTCTTGCTTAACGAGTTCCAAATGTTCGGCAGAGGCATAACTTACGTGAAGTCCTATTTCCACATTGTGGTTTTGAAGATTTTTTATAAGCGCTCGCATATCACGAGAATCTATTCTAAGATATGGGCGATCGTAATATTCTGGAAAAAGTGGACTGCGTAAGAAATATATTTTACGAGCATTTTCTAATCTTGCATCCTGCTCCAGTAGCCATGGGAACGTGAAAAATGGATTATTTTCGAGTGTTTTGAAAAGAGATTTAAAAAGAGTCTTAAACTCACCACGCTTTATGCCGCCAAGAATAGAAATAAAACTTCTATATACAAAAGGCACATCCACATCGTGAGTAAGAGTAACAGCGATTTCATGTTTTGGCTCTGGAATATTCACACCCACACTTCTTAAAGCAGTGCGTAGTATCACACCATATTCATCCACAACAGGTCTTTCAAGTAAATTTTCTTTTGTAAGGATAGATTCAATAGATGAAAATCTGCCATGATGATCGCGACGATGGTTAATTCTTTCCTCGTAACGAGAAAGAAGATAAAACGCACTCGCCACAAGGTCTGCCTTAATTACTACCAAATCTTTGCTTTGCGAAATGCTTGGAGTGCCAAAAAGGATTGGAGTACCTTCTAATGTGGCAAGCGGCGTGTGAGGTGCAAGCGGAGTATTGGCACGGTGATAGTCGAAAAACTCAGATGGCACAATTACCACCTTATAATTTTTCCACTCACTCGCCTCTTTTGTATACCCCACATACTTTATGTAGGCCTTATCTTGTAATAGAAACTCTAATATGTAGTTCAACATTTAGTTAGGAGTTAGGAGTTAGGAGTTAGGAGTTTTTTCTATTAAATCCCAACTCAAAACTAGTTTTTAGCAAAAATATAA
>CALDPN010000186.1 GCA_937911235.1 uncultured Bacteroidales bacterium | reverse complement strand
TTCATTGTACGCCCAGCCATATCGCTTACGTAGATAGTTTTTAGTTCAACTCCATTTGTAATTACTCTAATAGTGTTATCAGACTCTTCCACCATAATGTTGATTTCTGCATTTGTAGAAGTGTTATCTTCTATCTCTGTAGAAACATCACCACCTTCTTCTGGAAGTTCATCTTCAATAACTCCTTCTTCTAGGTTAAGGAAGAATCTACCTTCGATGTCACCTACTGCTAATTTCTTTGTAGTGTAGGTTTGTGTCATAAGGTCATATTCTTCACCAGTAACTTTATCTACTAAGGTTGCATGACTAAAGCCTCTGAACCATGCTTTTTCAAAGCGTACGTTCATTGGTTGTTTAATCTTAAGACCAAGTGGAATTACTTGCGATTCTGTTGCAATATCAATACTTGAATACTTACCATCGTTTGCCACAATGTATAACTCTGGAGATTCTTTCACTGTAGAAGCAAATGCTTTTTCTACATTGTTTTCAGAAATATTACCTTCGCCTAAGAACTCATCGTAACGAATAGCTACATTACTATTATGTATCTTAGTATTTGCATTAACTACGTTCAATGAGAATGTTGGCATTTCCATTTCGGCAGAACGAGAACGTGTATTACCATCTGCTAACATTTCTTTAGTAATTGTTAGAGTGTTTCCACTTGCTGGTTTGAAAATGAAACCGTGTTGTGGTTTTAGTAATACTTCACCATCTACACCTGTTAGAGGTTTAAATGAACCTCCATCATAGTATTGAAGTTCACCCCCTGCTAAATCTACTAATTTCTTAGCATCAATATTACATGGGTAACTATTATTTAAAAGGTTGTATTTACCACTTGTTAGACCTTCGTACTTGATAGGGTGGTTTCCACTTTCATTTACAAATCTGCCCACAAATGGCTTATAAACAATAGGTTCTGTAGGGTCATATTTAACACCATATTTCTTATAATAGTTTGCAGCAGTAAGACCATATTGACCATATTGGTCTGGTATTTGTATTGCAAACACTGAATATGGAGGAACTTCTATGTACAATTCCTTAAATGAGTTTGCCCAAGTAAAGTCACTAGCTTGATCTCCTGTTTTTGTCTCGATTTGGTGCATTTTTACTTTTGGTAAGTGATTTAGGAAATAGTCACCAGAAACGATATTACGAGTTTCGCCAGATGTGCCATTTTTGAATGGTTTTACAATAGTACCTACAAGAACCCAACCATCACGTGGAGCGATAAAGTTTGTTGTTGCACTACCATAGTGATTTACTTCATGATTTACTTCATTAACTACTAAATGTTCTATGCCTTTAATTGCAGCACCATATTTTAGTTCAATGTTGTCTGCAAATTTGGTAACAGGAATTTGCTGGCCATTTACTTTAACACCAACACCAGCAGATACTTGTTCTTCTGCAGGAATGCCAGATTCTGATTCACGAACGTCTGCATCAAATGAACTTGGAAGTTGAGGCCATTTGCGTTCTCCTCCTTTTAATACTACAACTTGGTCTTCTGTAATTACAGCCTTAAGATTATCTGGTAGGTCATTTATGCAAGACAGACGTTGAGTTTGTCGTAGAGCACGCGCTTGAGGTTCCTCGCTTGCAAGTGAAGCTTCATTTGTTGTAAAGTATGCCCAGTTGTTGCGGTCGTCCCATTTTTCAGATACACCTACCCAATAAATAGTAGGAACACCTGTTTCTGAGTCCGCTTGTAGAGTAGAAGCCTCTTTACCTTGGTATGCTCCGTATGTTAAGTTTGCACCTGGACGAACATTAGCATTGTAGCGGTCATATTTCACTTCCTTAGGATCTACAGTTTGATTTGTAGCAGTCTTAATGCCATCAACAGTTAGTAAAACACCTTTGTTTAAGTTACCGCCACCTTTAATCACAAGTGAAGCAGGACCAGTTGCTGTTGTTTTACATACAAGTTCACTTACGTTAGTAAAGTCTGAATTACAACCAAATTCGAATACTGAATTATAATCTGCAGGGCTATCTGCGGCAATCCATTGTTTTTGGTCATACAAACTCCAGAAGTTATTATTACAGATTTTAGGGAATTTGTCTCCTAAATTAATTTCTAAGAAAGGTTCTGAATTTCTACCAGGTACGTCTGTATCGTAACTATAACAGTTGTTATACATAAACTCTATACCATCTTTAATATAGTTATCTGCGCTACCTCCACCATTATCAGGAGATAAATCAAACTTCATGAAATTGTATTTTTCATTGTTGACATTATCTGCCAAGAAGAATGTATTGTAGTAGAAACCATGCTTATCTATATCTCTATCATATTGAGCAACAAGACGTATTGCGGTACAACCACTATAGTCATATTGGTTGGTATTCCAGAATACGTTGTTCATAAACAGCACATTCTCACATTCTTGAAGCCATACTAGAGTAGCATGCTCACCACGGAAGTTGTTGCGAATAAACTTGATGTTTTTACACATCATAAACTTAGCAGATGCACCCCATTTAATTGTGTTGTCATCATTACCAGTTTTTTTCATAACAGCCTCAAATTCGTTGTTTTCAAATGTGACGCCATCATAACCAGAAGCATGCAGACCGGTGAAACCATTTGAACCAATCATACAGTCTTTCACTAATATATTGTGGCCTCTATCACCTACATTAACATTCCAGAAATCGCCTCTATCAAGGTCAAATTCAAGAGCATCATCTTCTCTATTACCTGTAGGGTCTGAAATAATAAGTAGGTTTTCTAGCACTATATTACGTGAGTTACGTAAAATAATGTGGTGAACTTTTGGACGATTATTGATTTCTGCGTTATCGCTAACACCTTTAATGGTTAGGGTATTGTTTTTGTTCGCATTATCATTACGGTTGAAATCCTTAAATATAAGTGCTAAAGACTTTTCAGAGGCATCGCCACCACCAGAGATTCCTGCAGTTTTATTCCCTTGATAGCAATAAGATTGTGTGCCATCGTTATAGTTTTTTACATTGAATATTACTGGTTGATTTAGATTGTAACTATCACCACCAGAGGTTTCATTTGTTACATATTCATCAAGAGGGTCATCAGATTTATATGAATTTCTCAGTTTATTTATAGCTGTTTGTAAAGAGCCGTAAATAAGTTTACAATCATTTTCGTAGTCAGCACCATAAGAAGCATCAATTGTAAATGTTACTACACCTTGGCCTGCAGGTTGTGGTACGCAGTCATCTTCAAGGCGGAAGTAGTTGGTTTCACGAGAAAGATATATTTCTTCTCCAATCTTTACGTATGCACGGTAACCGTATGTTACACCGCCTAGGAATTCATTATCTATAGTAGTAGCAGTGTATGTAAATTCATCTCCTCTACCAAGTCCTAATCCAGTAGCTACTTTTTTAGTAGATGTTTTGGTAGGAACGCAACCATTACCGCCACTACAGAAAACAAAACCATATTCTGCAATACCACCTGTGGTACATAGAGTTCCTTGTAGATATGCAGAAAGCGTAGCTGATTTATTATCTGCAGATATTATAGGGTTGTATGATAATAAAACTGGTTCTGGTTGTTCTTCGTAATCTATTTTTAATTTAACATTATCGCTCATGGTAAATGTACATGTACCATATTTTGATATGTTTAGAGTAGTCCAATTATCGCCTGGTGTAAGACTTGTTTGAGGAGATAAGCTATTATTAATAGCAGTAGAGCGATAATATGGATTACCATTTTTATATACCTTAAATTTATGTGTACCTTCTTCTAATTCTATAGTTTGAACACAACTAACTCCGTTTTCTAAGTCTGTACAACCATACTCTCTACCATCTTCAAATTTTAAAGTATAAGCTATTTTTTGTGTTGCTTCTACCCAACAATATCTTGTATTCTTATCATAATAGAAATATATAGGTTCAGAATAACCTTCTGTCAGTTGGTCAACTGATATGTTCGCCCTAAACTCATACGGACCATTTGTATCTGTAGAAACTTTTAGAGTTGCACCAATATCGTCACTATCTTTATGCTTTGATTTATTAGTAAAAGAAGTATTTTCTGAAGCTTTATCTGAGATTCTAAACCACTCATTTTGTGCTATTAATCTAAATCTATAAACAGTTGTATATGAAGTATGAGTAGATGATGTGCCAACATATTCACACGGATCATATTGGTCACCTTTACCAGTCGCACCATTACCTCCTAAATAGACGCCAGGGTCTTTTATAGTATATGTAAACTTATATTCTTGTGTATAAATCTCGCCAGAACCACATGGATTTCCTACGGGTGCTTTAACCTGTAAATAAAAGGTATGACTACCTACAGTCTTTGGTAGAATATCTTTTGTTTCCCATCTTTTCCATTCTTGATAGTAGTATTTATCGTTATTATTGCCATTATCCCAAGTTCTACTTAGGTTTCTATCAACTATACCAATTTCTTTCCAATCTTCCTCTTTATCAATTTTTGCATATACAGAACCTATACAAACATTGTCACCCTCTGTTAAATATGTACGATAATAAAATTCGTCTAATGTAAGACTTTGACCATACTCAAATGACCCTAGATTTTTTTCTGTTTGTCCTGTGGCATCATAATTTAACCATTCATTTAGTCGATTAAATTTAAAAGAGAATACTTTGTTATCTCCATCACTATGAAATCCGGTAGCAGCCCATGCAGTGCTACCTACGCCAAGTAGAACGCAAAGTAAGGCTACAACTCGTAGGGTTTGATTACAAACCCTACTGATTAATGTATTTTTATAAAATCTTTTCATATTATGTGTTTTTATTTTTTCTTACTAAGGTTCTATTTATTTTTGTGTACAAGGTTCAATGTATTGTTTTAATGTGATTGTAGATTTTGCACTTTCAACACATTCTTGAGCCTCGCCAGTAACAGAAATTAATGTTGCTTCTACTACGTAATCTACATCACTGAATGTTACATTATTTACTGTGTTATCTTCACCTTTGTTTGCACTTGCAGGTAAAGGAAGTTTTACTTTGTACGTATTATTACTAATTTTATTAATAACAGCATCATTAGGGGTAGATGTAATTGTATAGTCACTAGAGGCTTCTACTGTAAGTTTTACAGGCATCCATGGAGTTGTTTCTGTTGCCGTTGGAACAATAGAGATTTTTAAATCTGCTGAGTTGATTACATCCAAAGTTGCAGTTTGTGAAGGAACTAGTAGATTTGTACATTCTGCGTTGTATGCCTTAACAAAATATTTGCCAGACTCATTTAAGCCTGTGAATTTTAATTCTTCGTTGTCTACAGTACATACTAGAGTTACATCGTCAACTCTTTCATCTGTATATACACCATCATTCTCAATTTGTTTGAACAATTGATAAGACTGACCAACTTTAACTGAAGAAAGAATTAATGAAGCAGTGTTACCAGAACATATAGTACCCTTGTCAAAACTAATAGTTGGTGATACTGGTTCTGGAGCCATTGTGTATTCTAGGACGTTTGTTTCTACCCATTCGCCTTCGTTTGCTTCGTTTTTAAGTCTAGCAGAGATAGTTTCAGTGCCAGACACTGTGAATACAAATAGGTCTGTTGTTGATGTTTGTTCGATTTTATTTTCTACTACAACGCCATCTACTAACCACTGAATTTCATCAAGTTGGCTACCTTGATAGCTTAGTTTGATATAAGCCTTTGAACCCTTACATACTGGATTAGGGTTAAGTTCTCCTTCATCGCCACCTGATGTAGCGCCACCCATGTTAGAGTAGTAGATAACTGCCTCGCTAACAGGAATTTTAACGGTACTAACGGTAACTAGTTTTTCTAAACCGTAATATACACCTTGATCGTAATTTCCATTTGTGAAATTATAACCATTTATTATATATGCTCTAAAGTGGTAGTTACCATTTTCTAAACCTTCTACATTTGCAGAGAATTGGTAATTTAATGCTGTAGCAGAAGCATTTGTACATGGAATTAATTTGCCTTTCTCTGGGGTATTACTTGCTTGTACACCACTTGTAGGCCATTCTTCATCTGCTTTCTTAAATTGATAACCGTAGTAAACATTTGTGGCCGTAGCACAACCCATGTTGATAATTTTACCAGTAAATGTTACGACCCCGCTACCTTCTTCGCTAGTCGCGCTTACAGTTTTCACTGCAGGAGCGGTAAGGTCTGGGTCAGTGGTAGTTGTATAATCAGTATTAGTGCTAGTTAAACATCTTCTGGTGTCATTATCCTGAGAACAATTTTTAGCACCTACTTCGAATGTGTATATTTTACCTGCTTTTGCAGCACCACTAACAGTCTGGTTTTCTCCTCCCGAATTTCCATTGTTTAAAATAATATTAAAGTCAGCAGTAACATTCTCAAATGTATACACGTAATAACCTTCATCTTCTCCTGTTCCTAAATCCATTTCTGCACCTGGCCATCCATTGGAATCTGAATCAGTAACACCATAAGAGTAAATTTTAAAAACATTCCAACTAGTCTGACCTTCTTTCATCTTTGCTCTAATCTTTGTTTTTTTAGTATGTGGTGTAACATTTGGTTCACACTCATCTACTGCTTTAAATGTCACTTCTTTAGTAGAAGTAGCTCTACAACCATTGATAGAGATAGCAGTTGCAGTTACAGTTACTGCGCCACTTGCAGTAGAAGTCAGTTTAACACTATTGCCGGAAGCATCGCTTAATGAAGCGTTGTTTCCTGAAGTAATTGACCATTCAACTGTTTCTATATCACTACCTTCAACAGTTAACAACACATCTTCATTTATTACTGGAGTACTGTTGTTTACGCTAATTGCAGTGATTCTTGGTAGTGGGTTAACGGTAATTGTTTTTTGTGTTTCTTTATATCCACATTTGTTTTCTGCTTTTATAGTGTATGTGGTGGTAGAGGTAGGTTTTACAGTGTATTTATTGTCTGTAAATTCTACTACTACATCATTTACATAATAGGTATATCCTTGGGTTTTGTTATTAAGTTCAATAATGGCAGACTGTCCATTACAGATTGATTCTGGCGCAGTTACACTTGGATTTTCACTTGGTGCATTTAATACTGCAGTAATTCCAAATGAAGCTCTATCAGAAGGACAACCATCAAGTATTGCTTCTGCGTAATATGTAGTCGCTTCTAGAGGTGTATTGCCAGCAAGAGCTTCGCCACCTGATTGTTCACTATACCAACTTACTTGAGAACCGGTAGTATTTACTGTAACATAATCTTCTATATTGTTAATAGTGCTACCACTACAAACATTATTTGATGTTGGATTTAATGTTACTGTAGGTTTTGTTTTTATAGTTACAGAATATTTTGTTCTTGCAGATTCACAATCTCCTACTACTACTGCATAATAGTCTGTATTTGCTGTAGCTGTAAATGTTGTTTGTGCAACTACATTTCCACCAGTAGCAGCATCGTACCATTTAAGTGTTTTGCCTTGAATTGTAGGTAATGTTACTTGAGTATTAAGACATACACTTACTCCTTCTGAATCAAAATTAGGTGCGGCAGGAGTAATATCAGTTGCTGTTAGAGTGATTTGCTTAGATTGCAATTTTTCTGATACGCTACTTCCACATTTTTGTTCTACATAAACATAATAGTTTTCAGCATCTTTACTAGGAAATTCAATACCACCAAGAACTCCTTTCATTTCATCGATTTTGCTATATTCATATGGAGTAGAACCTAAATAGAAATAAGTATTTTCACCGTACACACTATAGTTGTTTATAGTGATAGTTCCGTGAGTTTTTGTACTTCCACCACATCTTACCACATTGGTAGAAGAAATTTCAAGTGGAGTTGTAGGTGCAGGGCAAATAACATTTATAGTTTTTTCTTCACTATATTTAGTCAGTGTACAATTTTTAATTTCATTGTATGAGAATGTTACAGCTACTCTGTATTTATGTGTACCTACTTCAAGGTTTGTTGCATTATATGTTTGATCTGTAGCACCTTGAATATTTTCATAGCTTTCTCCATTCTTCTTTTGCCATTGGTATGAAATAGAATACACAGAACCATACGCAGCATCTATAGTAGCATCAGCAATAGACAATTTTGCTGTTTCGTTGTAGTTGTATTGATCTTTATCTGCAGAAATTTGTCCTACAGAAATTGCCCCTGCAGTAACATCATCTTCTGTGATACAAATTGGTTCGAATTCTACGTAAGAACCTTTGCCTTCTGTAAATTTAATTGTGACATCACCTTTAGTAGGGGTTGTGAATTCAATATTATACCAATCACCACCATCTGTTCTATGAATTTCTTTACATGTTATATTACCCATACCATTGTATATTTTTTTACGATCTTCCCAATTTCCATCCCATTCTTCACGAGATATTTGGAATTCATAGACATCAGCAGGTTTTGCTTCAAAGGTTTTAGACCATACGCCATTATTATATGTCATAGGGTTTGCGGTTGTATTCCAAGCACCCCCACACAAGTTTGCTGTACCTGCTACGTTGAAGAATTTAACAGGAACGCTGTTTTTTGTTATAGCAGTTGCTCCGCAATATCCATCATTTAGACTTAGAGTTGCAGTAATGTTAGCTGTACCATTTTTATTTGGTTGTGCTGTTAATTTACCATTATTAGGTGCTATTACAGTTTCATTATCAGAAGTATATGTGACACTTCCTGCTCCTTCTGGTGAAAATGTAGCTTCTATAGTTTCATCAGCCACTAGGAAACCATTTGGAATTTCATTCCAAGAAAGAGTAGCTTTGGTATTTGTAGTAACATTAACTGTAGCATCAGCACTTTCTGTGTCGCAGCCATTTGATGCTGTCACAATATATTTTCCACCAGTTTCTAAATTACTTAGTGTAGCAGATGTACCAGTAAAAGTAAGAGATTGCGCAGTTCCATTATCTCCTACTTTATAGGTGTATGTATTTCCTGTAACTAGACCTGATATAGTAATTTTACCTTTTTGAGTAACATCAGTTCCACATTTTACAATGTGTTGTTCTACACTTAATGTAGGTGCTGTTAAAGTAGGACAAGTGATAGTAAATTCACCAATATACAGATCTGTAGCAGCGCAATAGTCTGTTGTTGCATCAGTAGTAATATAAACATTGTATGTACCTACTGCTGTAGGAGCAGTTGTTGTTGCATTTGCTAGGGTAGTTCCATACTTTATAGTAGTAGGAACTGGGATTCCTTGCTTTGGAGTAATAGATGGAGCACCATTACCATATTCCACAGAACTTTGAAGGGTATAATCTGATTTTGTAGGTTTAGATTTAACATCTATATTTATTGATGCATCAACATCTGTATTACATCCATTAACTTTTAATGAGATCTTACCGGTAGCAGTACCAACAGTAAATGTACAAGAATTAGCAGTTTCTCCACTGTTTATACTCCAACCATCTCCAGAAACACTCCATTTATAACTATCAACATCTCCCGCTCCAATGCTAGCTTTTAAAGTAACTTGATCACCAGGACATGGTTTAGTGGTTGGTGCACCAATGATTGACACTCCTGATGGAGCAGAGCAAGCTGATTCAAGTGAAACAGTAAGACTTGAGTTTGGAACGTATGTAAAGGTAACATTATAATTCCCTGCACTTTTTACTGTATACTCTGAATTTCCGTCACCTGGATACTCTTTATCACCCCAACCATTTTTACCTGTTACTTTGTACTCATATTTCTTGGCTTCTAGTTTTACATTTTTATATGTTTTAGTATGAACACCATCTTTACATTCCATTTCTTGTCCTCCACTTTCTCCTGGAGTCCATGATAAGCCAGGGAATGTTCCTGCTAAATAATATTTAGTAGCGCATGGGTCTACTGCTCCAGGAACATTATACTTTACATAAGTACTGCCATGTTCCGCATTATTTGGCTCGGCCTTTATCTCTATCGTATGTTCACCTGGAGTTGTATTAAATGCAATATTAAAACTACCTTCGAAAGTTCTGTCCCAATACGAAGAGTTCCCATTATAATTTACACCATAATCACCCTTGTACACTCCATCAATATAAATGACTATTTTTAAGTAATTAATACTTGTTCCACCTTGTGTCTTAACCCATGCAGCTTTTATGTATGGAGTTCCAGAAATATCACCTAAGTTTAATGTTTTACCTAAATCAATTGCAGATGTCCAAATATCACTACCAGAACCTGGCCAATATTTAAGACACATTGAACCAGTACTCTGTATATGATCCGCCCACGCACTACTTGTTCCTAGGAGTAGCATCAGGGCCAGTAAAATCCATCTTGTTGGTTTAAACAAGGTTTTGTTTGTAAATTGTTTTGTAAAATTTTTCATACGTATGTTGTTTTAATTATTTTGTTTTATATGTTTTTATATCGTGTTGTTATTGTTCCATTTTAATGAGGGGAGATGAATTGTGCGGATTGGAATAACGGACACAGCACGCTGTGTCCCTACGGTAGCTCCGCTGTTTCAATCAATCGACCGTTAAAATGGAACAGGTTTTTGGGGTAAAATGAGGGGTAGAAAAAAGGGGAAATGTTAAAGAAATGAGGACAAAAAAATAGCGTTAAATGTTAAATATATTAACACTTAACGCTAAAGAGGAAATTGAAATAAAAAGAGGTTAGTCAATAATTTTTATTTCTAGCACAGAAGCATCATCATCAATGTCTTTAAGAATATGTGTTCCAATTGTCTCTGCATTTTTATAATACCCGTCGGAACATAAGTATATTGTATCTCCTTTTTTCAGCGACTCTATTTTTATAGGGATAGGTTCTCTATAGCCTTTCCCATTAATACAACTTGTCAGCAGAGATGTCTTTTCAAATTCTATTACGTGGTCAACTGTGAGAAGAGTTAAGTTCTTATTTTCTTCTTTGTATAATCTTACATTTCCTTGCCAGGCATAATAGAGCAATTCTTGACGCACCAAGACTACACATATAGCTGCCCCCATCTTGCACTTTAACTCATAATTTCTTTGAAGAATACGTTCGTTCGCTACGTCAAATGCCTTCCTTATAAGTTCATTTGGCTCATATATAGAAAAGTTTGTGGAAACAAAGTCATAAATTACATTAGATACTATCTTTGAAGCTTCACTACCAAATGAAAGTCCACCCATTCCATCTGCCAATATTGCTAGATAATATCCGTTTGGTAACTCCCTATACAAAACATAATCCTCACATATTTTGCCACTACAAGGCAAGCTAAATATATTAAATCTCATAATTCTTTACTGCATCTTGTAAAACATCAACAATCATTTGCCATGCTTTTCTTATGGTGTCATAGTTTAAACTACGTGTATTTTCTACAATTTGATTTATTAAACGGCTTTCTTCCTCCTTTTTCAATTCATCTTTTAATATATCAATGTAATATGTAAGATGTTCTTTCTTTAGCAAATTTGCAATATCAAAAGCAATCCAGTATGCACCAGCAACATATTCGTGAAAATCCTCCCAATCATAAACCTCACTATGTATACCTCTATCCATATTAGCAATAAAGTAATTTTGCAAAATAAACGACATATCCTCGGCATCTTTACTTGTTACTAGATTTCTATCTACCCACGCATCTAGTTTTAACACAAAAAGACCATGTAAAGAGGCTATTTTTACACTAAACTCATTGTCAATGCTCACAGTAATAGAGTTTGAAAGAACCTCATCAAACCCCTTAACAGACATGGCTATATCTTCTTCAGGAGGCCAATAAATAATATCATTATCCTTGGCTACACTCCCATAGGGAACAATATCCAACTCATATTCTCGATAATAAAATCTCTGTTTAAAATCTCTTGATTTTTCAAAACCATCAGAAACAAGCACATCTTGTACTTCTGCAAATGTTTCCCAATTTGGTATAGCTATGGCAATATCAAGGTCCATGGTTCTACGTTTAGATTCACTACCAACTACTTGTTTTAAGATAATATCTCTAGCAGTTGCACCTATCACATAGAACTCCCTATGCATGCGATTAAAACTAACAGTAAGTTTTCGCAATAGTTCCACTAATAGCGGATTCCCTATCTTTTTACTAGAAATCGTTAAGTCCATATTGTAACAATCTATTAGCAGCTTCTAGGCAACGACTATTTCCGCTTCCCATTAGATCTGCATAAATAAGAATTAAAGGAGCCAAATTATTTTCAGTATCCCATTCCCAAAACTTCTGATATATCTTTATTTCTCCATTCATATCAGATTTTACACATCCAGTCTTCATAAGATAAGCAGCTGGCACTTCTGTATAAATATCAAATTCTTCAGCCTGCAAATAATTATCAATGAGTTGAGCAGCACCTTCTCCGCTCCAGTACATACCTTCTGGTAACAGCATTTCTTTCCAGTTCAATGCTTGTTCAGCAGAGCGAAACGACATCTTAGATAATAGTAATTTTGGTTTTAACACCAAATTAAAATTCTCCACCCAAAGGTCTAACAAAGACTTATGATTTATTAAGCGACGACCATTGTCTGTAACAATTATAAATTTCCTAGAAATCAATTCATCAATTACATTCTTTACAGTTCCAAGAGCTACTCCAGTTTTTTCCTGAATTTCTCGATATGCTTTATTTACGTTTTTCTTATCTTGCAAAAGATAAAAAATCACCTTCAGACTAGCTTCTTGAAATATAGGATAAACCTTATCCTTAGCGAAGATATTCTTTTCCCCTTTATTAGTAACAGAGAAAACTAGCCTACCAGCCTTCATATATCGTATATGAATATTCCCTGCACAATCCACAACATTTATCCCATTAGCCACAAACTTCTCTAATAAAGGCAAACTAATGTACTTCGTAATTAGTATAATAGGATTCTTATCTATACTTGATTTTTCCTGTAGCAATTTCAATGTTGTATTGAAATTGGCAGACGTAATATTCTCTTTGAAGATACATAGAAAGTCAATATTCATAATCTGAATGACAGCATCAAATCCATCCTTATTTACTTTCTCATTAAAAATAATATCATCAGGCATTAGAAGATTTTTCTTCAAAACTTCTAGTGCATATCCCAATATTTCACGTTCTTTCAATGTCATTGTGTTCAATATTTTGTTGTGTTCAATAAAATTGAACAATGCAAATATAATGAACAAAACGTAAAATACAAAAAAATAAATAAGAAATTTTCCGCCCTAACGGGAAACGCAGGCACTCACTACAAAAAAACACTGCCCCGACTTATTGAGGTCGAGGCAGGGAGCAGGGATGCTAATTGTTAACTTTAAAGTATCATATCTTATAGTTCTTTACAAAAAGCTTTTTGCAAAAGAGAGACTATTCTACAACATTGCGTTTTCTTCTTACCAAAGCATAAACCAATGCAAAAGGCAGAAGCAGTAGCGGGGTGCCTAGAGGAAGAGAAGCACCCATACAGTCGTTGATACATTCTTTGTATGCAGGACCGCAAGTAGCTTCAGTACCACCTTGTTGTGCACATGGCATAAGAACTGTACCAATACAACATTGTTCGCATAAATATATAGCATTAGGATCTTGTTTATCTACAGTACATGTGCCTCTGGCATAATCGCCTGCAGAAGCCATGTATGTATTTGTTATTGAAGAACCAATGCCAAGAGTAAAGCTTTCTGAAACATTGGTAGTTTCATACGCACTATATGATGAAGTAGGTAATGTTACAGCAAACACAGTAGAGCAAATAGCCCAAAGTAACACACTTAGAATTAAATTTCTATTTTTCATAATCTGAATCATTCTATATTTATTAGAGTTTGTCGCTAGGAATGAGTTTTAACTCCTCACTCCTAACTCCTCACTCCTAACTGTTTATTTTAATATCACTTTCTCTGTTCTGCTTGCTGTGTCACCTATTACGCTCACTGTATAAACACCTTGTGCAACAGGAAGTTTTAGGTTTGCAGCATAACCTTTAACATCATATTTCATTGTGCGTCCAGCCATATCACTTACATAAATGACTTGTAGTTCAACGTCGTTTGTTACAACTTTGATAGTATTATCAGCATCGTCAACAAAGATGTTGATTGCACCATTTGCTAGTTCTTCATTTTCTTCTAGCTCTGTAGAAACATTGTCATCACCATTATTATCTTCCTCTTCTTCAACAGCTACACCTAAGTTCAAGAAGAAACGACCTTCAATTTCACCAGCTACTAGAGTTTCAGTAGTGTAAGTATTGCGTAGAAGGTTGATTTCTTTGTCGGTGTAGGTATCGATAAGAGTAGCTTCGCTAAAGTTTTGGAAATATTCTCTCTCGAACTTAATGTTCATATCCTTTTTAAGTCTTACACCTAGAGGAATCATTTGAGACTCATTGGCTACACTATAACGAGAATACATCTCATCATTTGCCACAATGTAAAGCTCAGGGCTTTCTACATTTGGAGAGAACACTTTCACTACATTTGAAGGAGCAACCTCACCTTCTGCAAGCATATTGTCTACTTTTACTACCACGTTGCTATAGCCAACACCTGTGTTAGCATTGTAAAGGTTTAGTGATAGTGTTGGAAGTGTTACCTCTGCAGAACGTGACTTGGTATCACCTCCAGCTAGCATTGCTGTTGTAATTTCTAACGAGTTTTTACCAGCGGCAGGAGTAAAGATGAAACCATGTTGTGGACGTAGAAGCACTGCATCTGTGGTTGCATCTGTATTCATAAATGTACCAGCACTGTAGTTGTAGTATTGTACTTTACCACCTGTTAAACTTTCTATCTTTCTTGCATCTACGTTTGCAGGATAGCTATTATTTAACAATGTTGGTTTGCCTGCAGTTAAACCGGTATAGTTTGGCATAGCATCATCATTCACAAACTTACCATTGAAGTTTTCGTAAGTATGTGGTTTATTTGCGTCTACATTAGCTCCAGGGTTAAACATATTGTAGTAATCTGCAGGTAGCTTATATTTGCCATATTCGTTTGCAAGGTTAATAGCAAACACAGTAGTAGGTTCTACAGATACATTTAAGTCTGCAAAAGTCTCACCCCAAGAAGCATTGCCGTCTGCATCCAATGTAGCTTCGTGCATATATACGTGAGGCATTTGGTCTTTGATAAAGTAATCTCCAGATTTAATGTTACGATAATTACCAGGATTTTCTTCATCATTTGGCATAATAACAGTACCAACAAGTATCCATTGCTGACGTGGAGCAGTGAATCCCATAATAGCATTGGTATAGTGTTTTTTGCCATTTACAAGGTTTTCTATACCAGTAATACCTGCGCCATATTCAAGTTGGATTGTTTTTGCAAATTCATTAGCATTAGCTGTTACTTGCTCGCTAGCAGGAATACCATCTACTAGAACTGCAGTTTTAGTAGCATCTGAGCGGTCGTCTGCTTCAAACGAACTTGGAATATTTGGCCAATACAACACACCATGTGAAGGTGTAGGATAAACATCAGAGTTTGCAGAAGGAATAATTGCTATCAAGTCTTCTGCTAGATTGTGTAAACAAGATAAACGTTGTCCAGTGGCAGCATCGATCCAGTTGTTGCGGTCGTCCCATTGATTACTTGTTACACCTTGCCAAATAATCACTTTTGTATCAATATTGTCTTTTTGTTGGTAAGCACCTAAAGTCCATCTATCATCTTCTTTTCTGATAGCTTCATTGTAACGGTCAGAGGTAACTTCTTCATCTGTCACTTCTATACCAGTAGCAGTCTCAATATCTTCTACTGTTAATGGAGTACCTAGGTTAAGGTTTTCACCTTGAACCACAAGCGAAGCAGGACCTGTAGCTGTAGTTGCACAAACTTCTCCTTTTACATTTATAAATTCACTTGAAGAACAACCAAATGCAAATTTTGATACGTAAGTATTTTTCTCTGCATCAGATAAATCATCGAATATATCTTGGTCGTATTGAGACCAGAAGTTATTACCACAGAAGTTTGCGTCTGGTAGGACAATACCTAAGAATGGACTATCTGAACGTCCAGGACAGTCTAAGTCGTAGCTATAGCAGTTGTTGTACTTAAAGTAGATAGCATCTACCTTAAAGTCTGAGTTACCGCCGCTTGTAGCACCAGAACCTACTTTGAACGACATGAAGTCGTATTTTGACTCAGAAGTGGTGGTATTAGCTGCAAAGTAAGAAGTGTTGTAGAAAACACCGATGTTTTGTAGGTCTGTACCGAACTGAGTTACCAAACGAATAGCCGATGGAGTATAGTTAATGTCCATAAACTTGTTGGTATTCCAAAATACGTTGTTCATGAACAACATGTTTTGACATTCTTGAATCCAAAGAAGTGTACAGTGGTCACCACGGAAGTTGTTGTTGATGAACTTAACATTTTTGGTGGTCATGAATTTGGCAGAAGCACCCCATTCTTTGTCGTTACTGGTACCCTTGTCGAATGTAGCTTCGAATTCGTTGTTCACAAAGGTTACACCATCGTAACCAGAAACGTGCACACCAGAGAAACCACTTGAACCAATGTAGCAGTTTTTAATAAGGATGTTTGCATCTGCTACTTGACCCAATTGAATGCCGTCCCATTTGGTTGTATTTACGTCAATTTCGAACGCACAGTCGTTGATTTTACCAGATGGATCTGAATACATAGCCAAACCATCTAGGGTAATATTACGAGAGTTACGGATAATTGGGTGGTGTACCCAAGGTTGTGCATTAGGATTGTCTGCCTTAATGGTTAAAGTATAATCATCTGTAGCATTAAGGTTGATAAAGTCAATTAGCAATGCAAGGTTTGTACCGCCATCTACTTTGTCTGAACCTGCAGAGGTTACTTTCGTAGTTCCTGCATAAGCGTATGCACTACCTGTAACGTCTGGACTATCGTCATAGAAACGAACGTTCATGGTAACATCTTGGTTCAAGTTGTAGCTATCGCCATTTTTAGTTACATATTGATATTGAGGATCTTCGTCGTTATAAGATTCTTTTAAACGTTTAATAGCTGTTTCAAGAGAACCGTATGTTAGGTTACAAGCATTTTCGTATGTAACACCTAACGAGGCATCAATGGTATAGGTAAGTGGGCTGCCTTTAACAGGACGAGTTGTACAGTCTGCTAATGTAAAGTATCCTGTTTCGTCAGAAAGCATCATCATATCGCCCATCATTACGTATGCTTTGTAGCCGTAGGTGTAACCTTGTACAAGGCCATCGTAATTTTCTACAGAGAATTCATCGCCACGAACTAAGTGAGTAACACCACCTTGTACGCGAATGCGTGGACTATTACGTTTTGGAATACAACCTTGAGTTGCAGAGCCTTGGCAGTATACGAAGCCATATTCGGTAATAGCATTGTTGCAAGATGTACCAGATAAGTAACCATATAGTGATACTGCAGTACCCTCTGGAGAAACTACTGCTTGTTTAGCAATTAATACATTGCTATCAACTACAGAACAAGAACCAGTGTAGGTAGAGATATTTGAACTATTGTTCCAGTCTGTAATATTTACGCAGACAAGTGTATTTGAGAATGTGTGCTCTGCAGAAGAGTTCCAAGTAGTTCCATCTGCAGGGTTGGTACGTAGCATTTGTACTTTGACATAATCTGCAAGGTTTACTATACTTTCAAAGTAATAAATGTTTGGTTCTGTAGTACATTGTACCAAATTAATGATATCAGAAGTGCCGTCTCCCTTTATCATTTTGGCTTTCAATACAGCATCATCTTTAGACCAATCTGCAAATTTGGTTAAATCTAGGTAAAGTGAACCATTGTGTACTTCTTCTACTTCACCACCACCACAAGCAATACGTTGAGAATATACTACTTGATTTTGCCAATTGTCAAGACTTGTTCCGTCAGCTTTTCTTTCTAAATCAAAAATATAGCGGTAGCCTTTTTCTAATCCTAGAAGGTCTGCAGTTTGGGCATCACCGCAGTTGTTGAAGATTACATTTAATACATCTATACCACTTACCGTCCATACTGCATAAGTAGCATCATTATATGTACCTGTAGTTTGCTTTTGGGAGCCACACCAATCTCTAAGTGGTTTGTTAGAGTCGTTACCGTCTTCCCATGCATAACACCACATATCAATGTAGCTGTCTTTTCCCTTACACCAAATTTGGATTTCTTCGCTGTTGCAGTCTGTTACATCATCATCGTCGTCATCATCATCGCCAGAGCCACCGCCGATTGTAAAGTTAAAGATATAATTACCTTCGCCATTATTTAACTTATAGCTCAATTGGTTACAACCATCTTTAGAGCTTTCATTTCCCCACATTTCAAAGTAAACTTTCATTTGGTAAGTTCCTGCTTCTGTAGGTAACGAGAAAACATTATCAGTTAACCATAATTGATTGACCGAACCACCACTTTCGCTTTCTTTATTATAAGAGAGTTCAAAATAGTCGTAATTTCTAATGGTGGTAGATTCCTTGGTTAGTTTGACATAAACACGTGGCTGACATACATTAGATACATCTTTCTTCTTCCATGTTTGAGTCCAAAAACCAATGGTAGCTCCAGCAGAGATAGTTCCTAAATCAATTTCTGTATTACCTGTAGCTCCGTAACCAGATTGAGAATTCCAGTTATTTCCAATCTTTATATTCCATGCTTCATTATCCCAGAAACCAACATTTGTTCCTTTATGACCACCACTAGATGGAGTATCACCACCGCCAGAGTATGCAGACCATGAACCACCATTATAGTACTTAGTTTGGTTTCTATTTTCATTGTTGTCTTTAGGAGTCAATAAAGGTTTGGCTTCTGTGTAACCTTCATAGTATGCAGCTTCTGTTTGCCAAATATTTCCATAACCGTCTTGTCTGTCTTTCATAAAACAAATATGCGTAAAAGCAACAGTAACATTGCACTCCCAAATATTAGAAGTTCCCACTCTAGTCATGCTATAATAGGTGGCACCATTAGTTGATACACCATTATCACCATTCCACATGGTACTGTTTTTTACGTAAACATGCACATTTGCCCAATTAGTTGGACCATTGTCAAAGTAAACCTTTGCACCCCACGCACTACCGCTAAAGCCAAATAGAACGCAAAGTAAGGCAAGCACTCGTAGGGCTTTGCTTAAAGCCCCACTCA
>CALDPN010000185.1 GCA_937911235.1 uncultured Bacteroidales bacterium | reverse complement strand
GCCCATATTAAGCGAAGTAGGTGATCAAATGATTTGCAAATCAGATATAGCAAGTTTAAAAACTGACATTTTTGAAAAAGTAGGTCAAAAGATAATAGTAAAAGGTTCACTTGGAAGAAGTAGAGTTTTTGAAAAAGAAGCCACAATAGAAAAAGCATATCCAAATCTATTCGTAGTAAGATATGAAGAAAACGATAGAAACGTAACTTATAGTTACACAGATGTATTAACAAGAACTGTAGAGGTAGATGTATTTGATGGAGAAACCGCTTTTAGGCTGTATGATACATATGGATTCCCTCTGGATTTGACACAAGATGCCTTGAAATCAAGAAATATTGAAGTTGATACCAAAGCATTTGATGCAGCTATGGAAAAACAAAAAGCTGAAGCTGAAAAACAAGCCGTAGAAAACGACGTACACGTATTAGGTGTTTCTTCACTTGCTGCAGGTCACAAAACTCTAGTTCCTCAAGTTATCGAAGAACTTAAGAAACTTGGCCGTGAAGATATCGTAGTTATCGCAGGTGGTGTTATCCCAGCTCAAGACTATGACTTCTTATACAAAGCAGGTGTGGCTGCAATCTTTGGTCCTGGTTCTTCTGTGGCTAAGTCTGCAAGCCAAATTCTTGATATTCTAATGAGTGAATAACTCTATAAGAATAATAACAAAAAATAGGGCAAACATTAGTTTGCTCTATTTTTTTATATATAACTCCTAACTCCTAACTCTGTAACATTTTTGTAACACTCGGAAACTTTTTGTGTAAAAAAGTTTCCATAAAAGGTGTTGATAATCAAAGAGATACGTAAATTAAATATTTATTAACGTAAAATTTAACATATCAAAAAGCGCTAAAATCAAAATAGAATGTATCTTTGCACTCGTTATTGTGGCTGTTAATGCCTACACATGGATATAAATTTACGTAAATCGATATTAAAAACGGCTGAAGGACTTTTCACAAAGTATGGAATTAAGTCTATCAAGGTAGATGATATATGCAACGAACTGCATATATCAAAGAAGACTTTTTATACCGAGTTTGAAAACAAAGAGGCACTTATCGAGGTTGTTTATAACTCAATATCAGAAAAAACACCACGTAGATTTGATATTAAAGAGGAGATAGAGGCGTGTGATAATGTTATAGACTTATGGCTTAAACGTCCATCAATGGCTGTACGTGAGCATCATAAAAAGTATGAGGTATTCATGTACGATTTGCTTAAATATTATCCAAATATACGCCAGGCGAGAGATAAAAAAGAATTTGAAAAAGTTCACACTGTATTAACATTATTATTGGATAAGGGAATAGAGCAAGGATTGTTTAGAGATGATATGGATAAAGAATATCTTATTTCATTTTCTCTTGAAATGAACAATCAAGCCATAAATAGATTGCTTCAACTTCCTAAACACGAACATGTCAATTATGTTCTTTTCCTTTTAGATTTATGGGTGAGGGCAGTATGTAGCGAAAAGGGACTTGAATATTATTTAAACAATTATACAAACGCTGTAAAAAAATAAATATATTATAATAAAGTATGAAAAGATTAATTATTAGTTTAATTACCCTTTTATCTTGCGCATCTATGATGGCTCAAGAAGCGGTTTCTAAAGATTCCTCATTAGTGGTGACTCTAGACGAAGCAAAGCAATATGCGGTGGAACACAACAGAACTGTTCAAAATGCAGGACTAAGTGTGAAACAAGCAGAAGCTGCACGTTGGCAAGCAATTGCATCTATGCTACCTCAAGTATCTGGTTCTTTAGATTATACCAATATGTGTGGCTATGAAATGAAAATGGCAGGTATGCCTATTCCTATGAATCCAACAGGAACTCTAGGTATTCAAGCATCAATGACTATTAGTGGTCAACAAATTGTAGGTTCACTTATCTCAGACCTTGCAAAAGATATGCAAGATGTGGCTAAAGCCAAAACAATTCAAGCAATAGAGGCAAATGTAACCAATGTTTATGTAAATATCCTTGCTACACAAGAAACAGTAGAGTTGCTACGTAAAAATATGGTGAACTTAGAAACTCTATACGAAATGACTGAAAATGCAGTTAAAGTAGGTTCTGCGGAACAAATAGATGCTGACCAACTTTCTGTACAAGTGGCTTCTATGGAGAGTGCAATTAATACTACAGACCGTACTATCGAAGTACTAAAAAGTTCATTACAATTATTATTAGGTGTAGATGCTAGTACAGAAGTTGTTTTAAGCAACAAACTAGACGATATTCTTAATGTAGATGAAGCAATGAAGTTATTATCTTCAGAATTGGTTTTAGAAGAAAACTACGACTATGCATTATCAAAACAACAAGCAGAACTTGCTAAAAAGCAAGTTACATTAAAAGCTATGGAATATGTTCCTTCTATCACTGGTTTCTATCAATATAATGCAAAAACATATTTCGGTGAAGCAGAAGGTATGAATATGACCCCTCCAAATACAGTAGGTGTAACAGTGAGTGTGCCAATTTGGTCTAGCGGTGTGCGTGCTGCAGGTGTTACAGAAAAGAAACTTGCTTATCAAGCAGCTCAAAACACATTAGCAGACACAGAAGACCAATTGAGAGTATCAGACCGTCAATATCGTTACGATTTGGTATCTGCATACGACAACTATCAAATCCAAAAACGCAATATTGAAGTTACTCAACGTGTGTTCGAAAACATGTCTAAGAAATTTGAGTATGGTTATGCTTCATCACTTGATGTTACAAACACAAGTACAAACCTAATTACTGCTCAACAAAATTATATTCAAGCTTTAACTTCTATGGTTAATGCTCATATCAATCTTAAAAACTTGCTTAATAAATAATAATAATGCGAGTAATATCAGTTAAATGAATAAAACAATAAATAATAATTATATGAACAAGATTTTAACAGGTTTTTCAGCTATAGCGTTAATGTTAACGTTAGCTGCATGTTCAGAAGAACAAACTACCGTTCAAGAAGTAGAAAAGGTAGAAAAAGTTCAAGTAATGAAATTAACTTCTACAGTAATTGAACGTGAAGTTGTTTTACCAACCACACTAGAAGGTTATGACAATATGAAGATTTCTTCTTCTGTAAGTGGTATTATCAATGACATCCTTGTAGATGTTGGTGATAAAGTGTCTAAAGGTCAAGTACTTGTGAAAATGGACCCAACTCAATACACTACAACCAAATTGCAATATGCAAACTTAGGTGTAGAAATGGGTCGTATGGAAGCTTTAAAAGCTGCTGGTAGCATTTCTCAACAAATTTACGACCAAACCAAAACTCAATATGAGCAACTAAAAGAACAACTTGCTCTTTACGAAAAAAATACCTTTGTTCGTGCAGATTTTGCTGGTGTTATTTCTGCTCGTAACTTTGAGCCAGGTGAGTTGTGTGCAGGCCAACCAATTCTTCAACTTACACAAATCAATAAGTTGAAAGCATACATTAATGTTCAAGAAGCGTATTTCCCACAATTTAAAAATGGAATGAAATTATCTATTGCTTCAGACATTTATCCAGGAAAAACTTTCAATGCTACAGTGGAAATGGTTTATCCTACTATAGACCCTGCTTCTCACACATTTACAGTGAAAGTTGTTATTCCAAATGCATCTGAAACATTACGTCCAGGTATGTATGTATCAACTTCTGTTCCTGTAGGAAAAGTAAAAGGTCTGTTAGTGCCTTACCAATCAGTATTGAAACTTATTGGTTCTAACGAACGTTATGTATTCGTAAACAATAATGGTGTAGCAAAACGCGTGAAAGTAGAACTTGGCAAACGCTACGACCGTGATATTGAAATCATTTCTGAAGAATTAAAAGAAGGCGACGAACTAGTAGTTGTAGGTCAAGGTCGTCTTGTTGATGGTGTAAAATTAGAAATCGTTAAATAATAGAGAGTTATGAGTATTTATAAGACGGCCATTAATAAACCCGTTACCACTATACTTATCTTTATAGCGGTAATGATCATTGGTGCGTTTTCATATATAAAACTGCCAATTGACCAAATGCCAGAAATGGACCCACCATACGTAATGGTGATGTGTACATATCCTGGTGCAAACGCAACCGAAATGGAAACCAACATTACTAAAGTGTTGGAAAACAGTTTGAACTCTGTAGACGGACTTAAAGAAATTACTTCTCGTTCAAAAGATAATATCTCTGTGGTAACTCTAGAGTTAGAATGGGGTACAAATATGGACGAGGCTGTAAACGACGTTCGTTCATATATCGACATTGTGAAAGACAACTTACCAGATGGAACATCAAACCCATTCATCTTTAAGTTTAGCTCTAGCTCTATGCCTATTATTCAATATGCTGTTACTGCAAATGAATCATACGCTGGTCTAGAAAAATTGTTGGATGACGAAGTTATTCCTTTGTTGAACCAAGTAGATGGGGTAGGTAATATCTCAATGTCTGGTCAACCAGAACGTTATGTTTATGTAGACATCGACCAAGCAAAACTAGACGCTTATCATATTCCACTAGAATTAGTTGGTAGCGCAATTAGTGCAAACAACTTGAACATGGCGTCTGGTAGCGTGAAAATGCTTGACGAACAATATCAAGTACAAGTACGTAGTGAATACCTAGAAAGTGCTGAAATTGAGAATGTTGTAGTAACAACTACTCCTCAAGGAAAACAAATCTATGTGCGCGACCTTGCTACTGTGCGTGATACTATCAAAGACCTTACACTAGACGAAAAAATCAATAGTCGTGATGGTGTGCGTCTTGTTATCATGAAACAATCTGGTGCCAATACCGTGCAAATTTGTCGTGAGTTAAACGAAAAAATGGAGCAAATGAAAGCTCAATTGCCTCCAGATATCAATATTGACGTGGTTTACGACTCATCAGAAGATATTCAAAACTCTATCGACTCGCTTATTGAATCTATTCTTTATGCGTTGTTATTCGTGGTGCTTGTGGTATTGTTCTTCCTTGGACGTTGGAGAGCTACCTTTATCATTAGTGCTACTATTCCAATTGCCTTGATTGTAGCATTTATCTACCTACTGTTTGTAGATAGTTCGCTAAATATTATCTCACTTTGTTCGCTTACCATTGCTATCGGTATGGTGGTGGACGACGCTATTGTGGTACTAGAAAACATTACTTCTCACATTGAGCGTGGTTCAAACCCTCGTGAAGCTGCTATTTATGCTACCAATGAGGTGTGGGTATCAGTTATTGCAACTACATTAGTGATTGTAGCCGTGTTCGTACCTCTAACCATGCTTACTGGTTTTGCTGGTATCATGTTCAAAGAACTTGGTTGGATTGTAACCATCGTGGTATGTACATCTACTGTAGTGGCTATTACACTTACTCCAATGCTTTCTTCAAAACTTCTTCGTTCAAAGAAAGTACGTGTAGAAAATGGTAAATTGATAGAAGAAGAAGTACAAGCAGGTTGGTATCAAAAATATGTGGTGAAAATGCTTGACAAGGTAGATGCTGTTTATGCTAAAGCATTAGGTGCTTGTCTTCGTCACAAAGGATTGACCTTGTTGTGTGTATTTGTATTCTTTATTGCTTCTTTGGTTCCTGCATATTTAGGTTTTGTAGGTACAGACTTTATGCAAAAAACCGACAATGGTCGTTTGACAGTAAATGTAGAGTTGCAACGTTCTACTCGTGTAGAAGAAACTGCAGCACTTGCTCGTCAATTAGAATCTCGTATTATGCAACTAGTACCTGAAGTACGTATGCTATCTTCAACAACTGGTTCACCAGACGACGCTGGTTTCTCTGCTCTTATCAATAAAACCTCAAACTATAAACTACAAATGACAGTAGTTTGTAACAAGAAACACGAACGTGAACGTTCTGTATTTGAAATTGCTGAGGTTATTCGTAAAGAACTTGCACAATATCCACAAATCTTAGACTATAGTTGTGAACTTGCAGGTGGCTTTGGTGGCGGTGGTGTTTCTACTGTTGATATAGAAGTGTATGGTTACGACTTCGATGCAACCAACCTTTTCGCAGAACAAATTAAACAAACTGTAAAAGAACTAGAAGGTGCACGTGACGTAACTGTGAGTCGCGACGAAGACCGTCCAGAGCTTAAAGTAGTTGTTGACAAAGAAAAAGCTGCTCGTCACGGACTAAACTCTGCTACTGTAGCAACTTACGTACGTAGCCGTATCAATGGTTACACAGCTGGATACCTAAAAGAAGACGGTGATGAATACGATATCAAGGTGCGTTATGCTCCGGAAAGCCGTACTAGTGTAGAAGACTTGGAAAACA
>CALDPN010000184.1 GCA_937911235.1 uncultured Bacteroidales bacterium | reverse complement strand
AATGTGAGCGCTCGAGCATTCGAAGTTTCCCCTACCGACGATGCCACTCTTATGTTTTGCAAGCACTGCATCCGCTTTGCCCTAGGCGCCTGCCCAAAAGAAAATCGGGGACTTCGACAAGCTCAGTCACCGATTAACGAACCTCTGTTCCTTATTCACAAAAACTACTACCTACGCCTTCACTTCAACTGCAGAGACTGCGTGATGGAAGTAAGAAAGGGGTAAATTTAATAAAACATTCCAGCATGAAAAAACTATTATTCTTTGCTACGATTATTGCTTTTCTAACTGCTTGTGAAAGTAACCAAAATCAAGAAAGCGTTGCTTATATTCCGCCAGCTCCAGACTATAGCAACGAAAAAATGTGGTACAACGTTCTTGACTTCAAGGGCAACTACGACAGCGGTGTGGATGTATTTTACATTCCTTCTACATGGGAGTTTGATTGGTACACAGAGGATAGTACTGTGTGCCACTATGCTGATATTACAAATCAAAAGCACCTTGACAATATGAGCATTGAAATGCGAAAAGTAGCAAAATATATGGCAGACGGCAACCGCTTCTACTCGCCTTTCTACAGACACATTACTCTAAACACATGGGCTACGCTCAACGAAGATACAATCCGTGCTCGCTACAATAAAATATCTTTTGTAGACATTCAAACGGCGTTTAATTACTTTTTAAACAACTACAACGAGCAACGTCCATTTATTCTTGCAGGTTTTAGTCAAGGCGGAAAATCTGTGGTTGAACTGATGAAAACAATGTCAGAAGAAACTAGAAACAGAATGGTAGCAGCATACGTATTGGGTTACAAAGTAACTGGCGAAGATATTGCCACTGCCCCATGGATACGCGCCGCACAAGACTCTATAGACACTGGCGTAACCATTTGCTACAACTCAGTATCGCACGTGAAATACACCAAAGACATACTTTGCAAAGACAACGTAATGTGTATCAACCCTGTAAACTGGCGCACAGACAGCACACCAGCCACACTGCACGACACCATCACTGTAACTCTTGATACCAATTACAAAGTATTGGTTCTAGATGGTTTCGACGGCAGTTATTTGCCAAATATCCTAGACATTATAAACACTGGCGACCTTCACGGCATTGAACCATGGGTTTACAGCGAATGCCTACGCAAAAACATCAAACAAAGAATCGGTGCCTTCTGGAAATAATGGTATAATAGCCAAAATAATTACAAATAAAATAGGGCAACTCCAAACGGGGTTGCCCTACTCTTTTATATATGATTTATTAAATCATCTCAATTACTGCTTTCACGGCAGCGTCGATGCCGCTTGGGTTTTTACCACCAGCAGAAGCCATGAAAGGTTGGCCACCGCCACCACCTTGAATGTGTTTAGCAGCTTCGCGTACCATGTTGCCAGCGTGGAAACCAGCATCTATCATAGGTTTGCTTAAGAACACTGTTAGGTTTGGTTTGCCTTCATAAACATTACCAATTACAAGCATAAATTTAACGTCAGTAAATTTACCTTTAAATAAAGGAAGTAATGCTTTGTGCATATCTGGGTTTTCGTTGCTTGTAACGCTAATTACTTTCACGCCATTGATGTCTTCTGCACGTTCAATTAAAGCATCACGCATTTGAAGAGCACGTTGTTGGATATAGTTTTCAACCTCTTTCTTCATGTTTTGATTATCCGCAATAAGACGTTGAGCAGCCACTAGAAGGTCTGGAGCGTTGTTAAACATTTCTCTGAAAGAAGTAATGGTGTTTTGCATATCGTAAACCATAAGTTCTGCTTGCTCTGCTGTAACAGCCTCGATACGGCGAATACCTGCAGCGATAGAACTTTCTGATACAATTTTGAATAGACCAATATTACCAGTAGATGAAGCGTGAGTACCACCACAAAGCTCTACAGATTTGTCGTAGCAGATTACACGTACTTTTTCACCATATTTTTCACCAAATAGTGCCATAGCACCAAGTTTTTTAGCCTCTTCGATAGGCATTTCTCTGTGTTCAACAAGAGCCACATTTTGGCGAACTTTTTTGTTCACAGCTTTTTCTACAGCCACGATTTCCTCACGAGTAAGTTTTTGGAAGTGAGAGAAGTCGAAACGTAAAATTTTTGGAGACACATAAGAACCTTTTTGTTCTACGTGAGTGCCAAGAAGTTCACGAAGTGCTTCGTGTAGAAGGTGAGTTGCAGTGTGGTTTGCTTCGCTAGCAGCTCTGTTTTCTTTATTAATTTTAGCAACAAATGTTGCAGTTGGATTTTCTGGAAGTTCATTTACAATATGAACAGGTAGGTTGTTTTCACGTTTGGTATCAACGACAACGATTTTTTCGTTTGCATTTTCTAGCACACCAGAGTCACCTACTTGACCACCCATTTCTGCATAGAAAGGAGTTACAGAAAGCACTACTTGATAGAATGATTTATTCTTTTGAGTTACTTTTCTATAACGTAAAATTTGTGTTTCAGCCTCTGTGTCGTCGTAACCAACAAAAGTAGTATCACCTTCTGCAAGCACTACCCAGTCGCCTGTTTCCACAGCAGCAGCATTACGAGCACGTTCTTTTTGTTTTTGCATTTCTGTATTGAACTCCTCGTTGTTTACTGTTAGACCGTTTTCTTTAAGGATAAGTTCGGTTAAGTCTAGTGGGAAACCGTATGTATCATAAAGAACGAAAGCATTTACACCGCTAATTTCTGTTTTAC
This sequence comes from uncultured Bacteroidales bacterium, assembly GCA_937911235.1. Taxonomy (GTDB): domain Bacteria; phylum Bacteroidota; class Bacteroidia; order Bacteroidales; family Paludibacteraceae; genus Enterocola. The sequence continues at coordinate 3,092 of CALDPN010000184.1, read as the reverse complement.
CTTCTTTTTTGGTGTCATTCATTACTTTGTCTAGCAGACGAATACCAGTTTCTAGAGTGCGTAAGAATGTATCTTCTTCTTCTTTAATAACTTTTTCGATAAGAGTTTTTTGTGCAACAAGTTCTGGATAAGCCTCACCCATATTGTCGATAAGTGCAGGGATAAGTTTATACATAAATGCAGAACGTTGGTTCATAAATGTGTAACCATAACGCACAGCACGACGCAAAATACGACGAATTACATAACCTGCTTTTGCATTTGAAGGAAGTTGACCATCGGTAATAGCAAATGCAATAGTTCTAATATGGTCTGCAACCACACGCATAGCCACGTCCACTTTAGAGTCTTTACCATATTCACAAGAGCAAATATTGCCAATAGCAGCAATTAGTGGTTGGAACACGTCTGTGTCGTAGTTTGAAGTTTTGCCTTGAACAGCCATACATAGGCGTTCAAAACCCATACCAGTGTCGATAACTTTGTTTGGAAGAGATTCTAGAGAACCATCTGCCTTACGGTTGTATTGCATAAACACGTTGTTCCAAATTTCAATCACTTGTGGGTGATCGCCATTTACAAGGTCGCGACCAGAGATTTTTTCTCTTTCGCTATTTGGACGTAAGTCGATATGAATTTCTGAACATGGACCACAAGGACCTGTATCGCCCATTTCCCAGAAGTTATCTTTTTTGTTACCGTTGATAATGCGGTCTTCTGCAATATATTTAGCCCAAATTTGTGCAGCTTCGTCGTCTCTGCCAAGACCTTCTGCCTCAGCACCTTCAAAAACTGTTACATAAAGGCGGTCTTTGTCTAGTTTCAACACTTCTGTTAGGTATTCCCATGCCCACTCAATAGCTTCTGCTTTAAAGTAGTCGCCGAAACTCCAGTTTCCTAACATTTCAAACATGGTGTGGTGATATGTGTCATGACCTACTTCTTCAAGGTCGTTGTGTTTACCACTTACACGTAGACATTTTTGAGAATCCGCGGCTCGAGAATACACGATAGGGTCATTGCCCAAGATAATGTTTTTAAACTGGTTCATACCAGCATTGGTAAACATAAGTGTTGGGTCATCTTTAATAACCATAGGTGCAGAAGGAACAATCTTGTGATCCTTTGACGCAAAGAAGTCTAAAAACGATTGGCGGATTTGTTTAGAAGTCATCATTGTTATTTTGTTTAGTTGTTTTTTTATAATAAGGTGCAAAGATAATGTTTATTCGTCAAAAACTAAAAAATTAACGTATCTTTATTTTTATTTTCAAATATTATTATTACATTTGCAAACGATTTCAAAACAAAAATTTATTAACTCTTATAAATTCAAGCGCCTATTGATTAAACACTACCCTATTAATTTAACTGTTTAAACCTAATGGTAACATTAAAATCTATGTCTGATGAACAATTGGTAAAATTGTTTACAGATGGGAATAATAGGGCGTTTGATACTCTTCTACTTCGTTATAAGAGCTTCCTTTATTCACACGTTTATTCTATTACAAAAGACTACGACGAGAGTAATGATATTCTCCAAGAGGCATACGTGCGTATGGTTAATAGTCTAAGACAAAATTTCTATATTGAAACAGGTAAATTTAAGTATTGGGCATTGCGTATTGCGCACAATATAGCCCTAGATGTAGCTAGACTAAACAAAAATAGCGACATTAGATGTTCTTGTTCAGAGGAATTTATGTCTATTGTTCCTACAGATTATTACGAAAAAAACATAGAAGACGACATAGTAGATAAACAAATTAAAAAACAGGTTTATATCATTTATAAGAGTCTGCCAGACACTCAAAGAGATATAGTACAAATGAGATATTATAACAACTTGAGCTTCAAAGAAATATCTAATATTACTGGAGAAAGTATTAATACTTCGCTTGGCAGAATGCGCTACGCAATACTTAATATGAGAAAAATGGCAAACGAAAGAAAATCTCTTATCAGTGCCTAAAAAATTGAATAAAATTCATATCTTTGCGTAAAATATTAAAAACATGAGCACTATTATCTCTCCTTCCTTATTATCTGCAAACTTCTACAACCTAGAAGAAGATATTCAAATGATTAACAATAGTGAAGCAGATTGGCTACACATTGATGTGATGGACGGCGTTTTCGTTCCTAATATTTCATTTGGATTCCCTGTTTTAGAATCTATTCAAAGCAAATGCCAAAAACCACTTGATGTGCATTTGATGATTGTAGATCCAGACAGATATGTAGAAAGATTTGCTAAAGCAGGAGCAGCCATAATAAATGTGCACTACGAGGCTTGTACTCACCTACACAGAACTATTCAAAACATTAAAGCACAAGGAGTTAAAGCAGCTGTTACACTTAATCCTCACACTCCTGTTTGCGTTCTTGAAGACATTATAGCAGACCTAGACATGGTACTTTTAATGTCTGTAAACCCTGGCTACGGCGGTCAAAAATTTATTCCACAAACAGTAGAAAAAGTGCGTGCACTTAAAGCAATGATTGAAAGAAAAAATCTTTCTACCATTATTGAAGTAGACGGTGGAGTAAACTTAAGCACAGGTCAAGAACTTGTTGAAGCTGGCGCTGACGCACTTGTGGCTGGCAACTACGTTTTCAAATCTGAAAATCCTATTCAAACCATTTCTGAACTAAAAAAATTAAGAAAATAGAAAACTTTGTTCACTCCCATCAAAATCTTACATCAATTACCTTTCTTACGACTACTTATTTTTTTAGTATTAGGTATAGCATTGGCATTTGTTAGCACAAATGTCAGTCTAGGGTTCATACTCATTGTGGCAGCACTGAGTGTGGCATTACTATGCACATTTTTACCTCCCCACAAGTCATATTCTAAAGGCTTTGTCATTCTATTTGCTACCATGGCTTTAGGATACTTTTCTAGCACAACGCCCCTTTTTTCGCAAAGCGAGGAAGGCAGTATAAAAACACTAGCAGAAAAGGCAAACACTACTATTGGCAACACCCTTGCAACTTACTTAAACACAGAGGCTTCTGCACTATGCAGGGCACTATGCTTGGCAGATAAAACAGGGCTTTCACAGAATGTAAAAAAAGACTTTTCA
>CALDPN010000183.1 GCA_937911235.1 uncultured Bacteroidales bacterium | reverse complement strand
ATATTACGTGAGCTTTGTGCTCACTTTTCTTTGTCGTATAATGTCAGTCATAAAGACTGAAACCCTGTCACTGTGCCAGCGTCACCCCATAGTACGTCTCAGGCGTGGCTGGGTTACACGCTAGTCGTCAATAAAGATTAACCACAGCCCCAGAAAGAATAGATATCCGCCTATTGATTTATCACAATTGAATGCAGCAATTAGCAACAGAATTATACCAATGTCTACTTTACTCATTGCTAAGCTCCTAGTGTTTATAGTGTTTTGGTTGGATGTAATCCATTATGTATTCTCTAAGTTCTGTGCCACAGTCTGCACATAAATCTAGGGTATGTTCTAATTCAGTTGTTACTGTACGGAATACTCCTTTTGTATAGACTTGGACACGAACATGTTTTATTTTATTTGTACCTTCGTGTTGAGTTATATCTTTGTTACAGTGGTCACATCTAATTATTTCTTGTCTGCTCATCTTTTATTCCAATCTATTAAATATTTTCTAAGTTCTTTTGCACAGTTCTCACAAAGCTCTAACTCTTTATCAAAGAAGTCTTTGTCTGCATCAATATCTAAGTATGCTTTTCGATATTCACCACCTTTTATAATAGTGTTACAATGGTCACATCTCATTATTGTTTCTATCATTTTTTATGTTCCTTTAAAAAGTTATCTATTGTTTGTATGAATAATAGTCCACATACTGGACATAGATGTTTATCTGTATGATATTTTTCAGCTGAATTATTAAATGCATAATATAAAGAAGCTACCATAGTAGTTACATTGAGTACTTTTGTTATTTCACAACCACATCTGTCACAATAAAAAACTTCCTTTTTCATTATTCTATCACCCATTTTAAATAGTTAATTGCTGCATTGTTACTGTATTTCTGTATAGTTGCCCAGCCTTCAGCGTGTGCTGGTAATTCTTTATTCTGGTCTTCTAATCTTTTGATTATCTTTTCAATTTCTTCTTTTGATTTCATTTATAAAATCCTTTATGTTTGATATCCATATAGGTACGATGTCTAATGCTATGGAAAAGAACATAGCTAATACACTGATGATGGCACTAGCAATGAAGAAGAATAATACAAATACTACTAACTTGTCTTCCATAGTAAACTTACCTTATGTCTTCTAATATATCTTTTATAGCCATACCTATGGCTCCTAGGAACATACAGATTGCTATTAAACCTGCTGTTGTGCATATAAGCCAAGCAGCAAAAGACATAATTATCTCTGTAATTTTCCATAGTGGTGCAAAGCATTCTGGTCCCATAGTAAATCCTTTCATAAAAATCGCAGAAGGTAGGAGTCGAACCTACGCTTATAGTTTTGGAGACTACAGTGCTACCGTAACACTTCCTCTGCATTCGCGGGTGTCTTGCTGAGTCGGTTGCCCCGCTCCCGACGCATGTTTAGTGTGCGCACACAAGGACTAACTATGCTTATCCCTTTGGATGTGAAGATTTCAACATCACAAGAATTTTATAATAGGGCATTTTTACAAGTGCCCTAGCTTGTTTGTCAAGTCACATATCTGACCGATATATGTGTTTCCTTTGTGAGGTCTTTGTTAGTAAGAAGTAGGTAGAAGCCATGGTTGAAAATTGGAGAGCTTCTACCTTACGTTCTTTATGGCTAATAAAGATACTCCTTACATTTGCTTTCTACATTTGAATGGATGCGGAGGTAGGAATTGCACCCACGACCTTCGGGGTATGAACCCGACACGCTGCTACTGCGCCACTCCGCTGGGGATAGGTGGCGAGGAGTATTTCGCCACCCATAGTATCAAACAACTGGAGGTCATTTGACAAATCAACATGTGTATATATTGTATCACAATAATAAATAAAATAAAAGAGGCTCGGGGATTATGAGTTGGAGAGAAAGGTGAAGAGCCTCTTGAGGAGTATGTTTTATAGTGTGATTTTAATGTTTAATTTTTCATTTAATCTTTCAACATATTCAGCTGATAGTGCTGATGGGTTGATAGTGTATGTGAATTTAATCAATCCATTTTCATATGATTGTACTGCGTTTGCTAACAAGCGTGGATATTGTCCATCTTTTGATAGCAAAGCAAGAGCTGGTGCCATCAATGAAGCTGATGTCATTGAGAACTCAACAGCTACTGGTGCTGTACACGCTGGGTTAACAGCAAATGCTTTCTTTATAAATTCATTTCTAATGTAATCAATAACAAAGTTTGATTTAGTGCCTGCTTTGTATGCTGCGTTGTCAGCTTGTTTTAGTGCGATAAGTTGGTCTGAGAATTGTTTTGTGTTCATAGTTTGTTCCTTTCTTGTTGTGTGTTATAATGTATATAAGGGTAAATCTTTTTCATATAAACACTTGGCCACATTTGTGGCTTTTCTTTATGGTTTAATTATGAAAGAGCATTCCCATAGATTTTGTACGGTGGGTTCTAGTTCTACTAGTTCTTCTACTGTTATTATATCGGAGATTGTGTTAACCCAATTCCAAGCAGTTTGTACGCCTATCTCTGCATCTGGTGGCAGTTTGACAAGTTGTTGTACTAATTCTTTTACTTTCATTAGTCTGGTAATTCTCCATCTATTATTACAAATTCTGGGACAGGTTGTCCATTGTAAGGGTTTATATATTCTTGAGTCTTTGGTTTTAACAGGTTGTAAATACCTATAAGTAATATCATATTAACCAAAGCTATAATTAGTGTTGTCACTATGCCAGCTCTTAGTGCGTTTAGTATTTCTCTTATTGACATGTTTTCTCCTAACAATCTTCTGAAATTGTCACTGTGTCAGGTGTTACTTCCCATTCAGCACAATATTCAATGATACATTCTTCGCTGATTTGTTCTTTAACTGTGGATACATACAAATCATAGTATCCATTGCTGCCATCACCACATACTATCTGCGTGTCAGCTGGATATTTCTTTAATGCTTCTATTAAATCACCTACTGTATTTATATTATCTATTGACATAGTTCCTCCATATGTTTTTCTATTGCTTTTAACTGTGGGTCTTGTGGTTGTAAAACCCATAATCTGTTTTTATATTGGTCTTTATTTAGTTTGTATTTCTTTTATCTTAGGCTGTATATCTTGCATTGCCTTTGTAGATTTTGTTTGCTTAATTGTAAGTGGTAATAATAGTACTTTTACCAACACCATTTTTACCAGTAATAACTATTTTTTCTCCAAAATAAACTTTCACATTTATAGGAGATAAAATCGGGGCGGTAGAGGTGGTTGTACATCAGCTGCTCGCTGAGAAAGCCGCGGAGGGAAAATACTTTACCCTTAT
>CALDPN010000182.1 GCA_937911235.1 uncultured Bacteroidales bacterium | reverse complement strand
CTTAGCATAGAAAGCATCAGGATCGTTAGATACGTGCTCTCTGTAATAGAGAATCTTATCAACAAGATTTGCATACTTTGTGCGAAGTTCTGAGCCCTTTTTGCCGAAAACAAGGTCAAGAGCAACGTCCATATCGTCGTTGTTGACCTCTGTCCAATAGTTAACCTGAGTAGCCATACCGAAGGCATGAAGAAGTGAGGGCATAAGAGCCTTGGCAAGCTTTCCGTAAAGTTCTTCAATACCATCAAGTGCTTTATCGGTTACATTGATCTGATTGAAGAAATCCATAGTTTTGAATACTATTTCATAAAGAACATCACTGAATTCAAAGCCTACGCCGTCACCAACCTGACCTAAGAAGTCAACCTGACCTGCATAACGCTCAATCATTTTTGCATCAAATTACTGTTAGCTTTTGTAAAATTATCGGCTAATACATAAATCGATTTAAAAAGAGATATCCCCCAACCACACTCAAGGTTGGGGGATTCATGTATGGGATGAGGACAAAATGAAAAAGATGAAAAACGAGAATAAAAAAGAAAAAATACTTAACTGCAACAGTCTAGAAGAGCTGTTAGAAGTAGAATATGGCAAAAAAGGAACTGCCAAAAGAGACAAATTTGATAAAGAGACAGAAAACCAAATAAGAAAAGAGAAACAAAATGGCGGCTAAAATTTTTAGTCGCCATTTTTTTATTTATCATTTATGATATTGTATCTTTGTGGTTGAAAATAAAAAGATTATGGTACAAGAACTAGATATTAGAAAAAACAAGATTATTGCTGCACTTAAAAATGTAGGTGCGGATGCGTGTTTGTTAACTACTTCTGTGAATGTTTATTATGCCACAGGACGCATTATTATTGGTTATGTATATATTGACATTGATGGCAATGTACTTAGCCTTGTGCGTCGTCCAAACAATGTGGTTGGTGAAAATGTGTTTTTCATAAGAAAAGTGGAGCAACTTGCAGAGATTTTAGGTAACCAAGGTATTGCGATGCCTAAAAAAATGGTTGTGGAGGGTGATGAAATTTCTTTTGGTGAGTGGAACCGCATTGCTGTATGCACAGGAGCAGAACTTGTAAATGGTTCAAACCTTATTCGACTTGTGAGAAGTGTGAAAACTGAGTGGGAGATTGCGCAATTGAGTCTTTCTGCCGAGATACAATCTGATGTGTTAAGAAAAGTGCCTTCAGTTTATGTAAAAGGCATGAGCGACCACGAGTTTAGCGTAGAAGTGGAAAAATTGTTCCGCTTGGCTGGTTGTTTGGGTCTTTTCCGCATTTATGGTGGCACAATGGAGGCTTATATGGGTTCTATTCTTGCTGGTGAAAATGCTTGTGAGCCTTCTCCATACGATTTTGCACTTGGTGGCGCAGGTATGCACCCTTCTCTGCCTCTTGGTCACAATGGAGGCGTTCTTAAAGAAGGTCAAACCGTGATGGTAGACATAAATGGTAACTTTACTGGATACATTTCAGACCAATCTAGAACCTATTCTGTGGGCAAATTGCCACAATATGCATACGACGCACACCAAGTATCTATCGAAATTCAAGATGCCATTGCAGAGCAAGGTAAACCAGGTGTTACATGCGAAGAACTTTATCAGTTGTCACTTTCTATTGCTAAAAAACACGGCTTTGAAAAGAATTTTATGGGTCTTACACAACAAGCTAAATTTGTGGGACACGGCATTGGTCTTGTGATAAACGAACTTCCTGTGCTTTGCGATAGAAACAAAGCTGTGCTTGAGGTGGGAAATACCATTGCGTTGGAACCTAAATTTGTGTTCCCAGAAGTGGGTGCTGTGGGTACAGAAAATAGCTTCGTTGTTACAGAAAATGGTATGAAAAAATTGACCTCAGCGCCTGATGAAATCGTGGACCTTTTAGCATAAAATACTATGGGAAGAAATAAATTTTCTGAAAAAGAGATAAGAATTATTCGTAAACTGCTTGGTAGCAAAATGAAAGCGAATCGTGGTGCTCAAAAAATGATTCGTCACACTTTGCGTACTGTGTTTTCTTTTAATATTTCCGACTTCAATGTGCAAGGCGAGGCATTCGGCCCTCTGCAACTAGACGAGTGCGTTCGTCGCAGACGCATCCATATCTTGGACGAGGCTACTATCGAGGATATGAAACTGCGTTTTGCCGAAAAGAAACAGCACGAGCAAGCTATGGAGCAAGCAGAAGCCATTGCCGACGGCGAAAACGTAGATTGGCAAGCCGTGCTAAAAGAATGGAACGAATATTACGCCGTAGAAGACCCAAGTAAAGTAAGTACGGAAGGAGAATAATACTATGAAAAAAGCACTATTTGTTTTATTATTATTTACTATTGTCTGCAATCTTTTTGCTCAAGAAAATAAATATACAGCAGAAGATTATAGTCAAATGTCAATTGCATCTGTTCGTACTAAAGATTATGATATGGCATTAATTATGGCTGATGCTGCTATAAAAAAATGTAAAAAAGAAACAGATTGTTCCGTTTCATCTGTTTATGTACTCAGAGCTAATATCTATAATAAATTAACTCAATATGATAAAGCCATTTCTGATTATAATTCTGCTCTTGAAAACCTAGGCGAAAACGAATATGAAAATAAAATTGACATCTTAATATGGCGTGCAAGCACATATTACTATATGAATAATTATGGAAAATTTCAATCAGAAATGAATGAGGCATTAAAGAGTTGCATCTCGTACATAAAGAAATTTCCTAATAATAGAAGGCTGCAAAATGATCTTATAGAAATATACACTAGACTTGGTAAAGATCATACTGCAATAGATGAAGTTATTAATATAATAGAGAAAAATCCAGCACGACCATTGGAGGAATTTGATGCCTATGAAAGCACATTGCTTCTAGATATTAATTATTCTCAAAATATGGTAGAAAAGAAACTAAAAAAATATCCTAACGAGATAAACTGGCTATACCTACAAGCCACACTTACATTCTATAGCAGGAATTATCCACTTGCCTTACAACAATTTGATAAGATAATTGATAAATTTGGTTCTGATTATAGATTATTACATGCTAAGTTTGTTTGTTATTATAGCGAAAAATGTACAGAAAAAGCATTAGCTATGCTAGATAAGATTGAAAATATTCACAACAAACTTGATGATGATGATCTATATTATAAAAGAACAATCTATGGCTGGCTAAATGATTATGAAAACCAAATTAAAGTATGTACAGACTTATTGGAACGCCGAGGTTTTAAAGCTAGTGTACTCTATACACGTGCATCTGCCTATATGAAATTAGGAGAAGATGCAAAAGCTATGGTTGACCTAAACACTATCATTGAAAAAGAAAACACATATTTGTTAGCCTATTATAAAAGGGCAAAACTACATGAAAAATATAACTCAGAAGAACTAGCCAAGGCAAATTATGAAGAAATTTTGAAAGTTGACACAAAATGTAATTCGTCAAGTATTCGTCATTACGCCTTATTAGGATTAGGGAAAGAAAAAGAGGCGGAAGAATGGATTAACCGCATTATCTCTACAATACCAAATCAAAGTTGGATTCATTATGATAAGGCTTGCTTACTTGCACAAATTGGAAAAACTGATGAAGCAATGGAAAGTTTGAGCAAAGCACTTGAATTAGGATATAATTCATTCACACAAATGATGAATGACAAAGACCTAGAAAACGTGCGTCAACTACCTGCCTTCATGCCATTAGTAGAAAAATACAAGAAAGTACAAGATGCTAAATGTGCTAAGTTAGTAGAACCTTAACAATATTTATAAAATTATCAATTTAATCCAACAAGAACGCAGTAATAAAAATTATATCAATCCCGAAAGTTAGATAAAACTTTCGGGATTTTTTATGTCAAAAAATATTTATAATAGTTGCATTTTCAACTATTATTACTATATTTGCATTGGGATAGTCTAATTTATAACTATTATGGAGAGTATTTATACTTTATCAGACACTGCTATATATGATAAAATAGGAGCAAAAATAAAAGCATTGCGACTAAAGCAGAACATAACACAACAAAGTCTTGCAGAAGCAACAAGAGTATCATTGTCTTCCATCAAGAGCATGGAGAAAGGCGAAATTAAGTCTTTCGATTCTCTCGTGAGAGTACTTCGAACATTAGGTAGGTTAGATATTTTTCAAACGCTAATAGAAGAAGAGCAACTGAGTCCTAGCGAATACTACAAACTCGTGAACTCAATAAAAAAGAACACTAGAAAACGTGCTGTTGGCAAACTAAAAGTAAAAAAAGAGGAGGAATCTGAATGGTAGATGTAGCACAAGTAAAAATTTATGGCATTCCAATGGGCATATTTCGCCTTGATAATAGATACGATAATGTACAATTTGAGTATGATAACGATTTTGTCTCAAAGGGACTAGAACCTTCACCTTTAATGATGCCTACTCTAGCAGGACGTATATACTCGTTTGCAGATTTAGGTAGAGAAACCTTTAAAGGGTTACCAGGATTGCTTGCAGATTCTTTACCAGATACGTACGGTCGTGCATTGTTTGACAGATGGCTAAGTTTAACAGGTAGAACAAGTAGTAATATTATTGAAACTCTTTGTTTTCTTGGTAAACGCTGTATGGGAGCATTAGAGTTTGAACCTGCTATTGATGTAGATTATAACTTAAATGCAAAGGTAGAAATTGATTCGCTTGTAGATGTGGCGCGAGAAGCTCTGCTGAATAAAGAAGGTTTTGGTGTAAATATAAATGAAGATAAAAAAGCTGCAATAGCAGAAATACTTCGTCTAGGTACATCGGCAGGAGGGCAACGTGCAAAAGCTATTATTGCATACAATAAAACTACAGGTGAAGTTCTCTCTGGACAAACTAACGTGCCTAAAGGTTTCGATTATTATATAATAAAATTAGATGGCGTTTCTGCCACAACTGGTTTTAGAGAAACTGAAAACTATGGTCGTTTAGAATATTCATTCTATAAATTAATAAAGAAATGTGGCATAGAAATGTCTGATTGCTCACTTATAGAGGAAAATGGACGTGCTCATTTTCTAACCAAAAGATTCGATAGAGAAAATGGAAAGAAAATTCACATGCAGACCTTATGTGGTTTGGCACATTATGACTATCGACTACATCGCGCTTTTTCATACGAACAAGCCTTCAATGTAATGCGTACATTAAAACTACCCTATTCGGACGCAGAAGAAATGTTTAGAAGAATGGTTTTGAATGTAATTATTCGTAACCAAGACGACCATACAAAAAATATTTCATTCTTAATGGATGAAGATGGTATTTGGAAACTTTCTCCAGCGTACGATATGGGATATTCTTATAATCCTAATGGAGGATGGACTTCAACACATCAAATGTCAATTAATGGTAAGTTTGATGAGATAAATCGTAAGGATTTACTTAAATGTGGAGCCGTAAATAACATTAAAAATGCTTCAATAATAATTGATGAAATCTGTGACACGGCATCTTCATGGCCATCTATTGCTAAAGAATGTGACGTTCCTGAAAATATGATTGAAAAAATTTTTAATAACTTTCTGATACATATTTAAAATAGTTATCAAACAAAAATAACATAGAATATATGAGTAGAGAAGAACTTTTTCCGCTTGTAGATAAGACTGGCAATGTGGTGGGAAGTGCTACTAGAAAGGAATGTCATAGTGGTACGTTTTGGCTACATCCTGTGGTACATTTGCATGTATTCAATAGCAAAGGTGAACTTTACTTGCAAAAACGCAGTATGCTAAAGGATGTGCAGCCTGGCAAGTGGGACACTGCCGTGGGTGGTCATGTGGATGCAGGCGAAACCATCCTTGAGGCGCTTGCTCGCGAGGTACGTGAGGAACTTGGCATCACTGAAGCAGAATTTAAACCTCTGTTTGTTTATCCATATCGTTCTACCACCGAATACGAACTTATAAACGCCTACTACACCGTTTATGATGGTCCAATCTCTCCAGACCCTGTGGAAGTAGATGAGGGCAAATTTTGGCCTCTAGACGAGATAAAAAATGCCATTGGCAAAGAAGTACTCACTCCCAACTTTGAAATGGAATTTGAAAAGGTACTAGATTTTTTAAAGAAATAACTTAACTCCACTAAAGCTGTAGCAGAAATGTTACAGCTTTTTTGTTGGAATTTATTTTTTTGACTTTATACCCTTGATAAGAACGTTGAAACGACGAGCAACATGAATTATTACTAATACCGAGAAAAGAATACCCAAATAATAATGCACTAAACCGGCATGAGAGCCTTGACCTTTACAGAAAACTAATAAAAACACCCCTGAAAGAACTACAGCGATAAAAGCCATCATAATAAAGAATGAAATTTTCTTTCTAAATGAAGACTTCTTTACTAGTGCTTTAAACCATCCCCAATGTTGCTTTACATGAAAACCTACAAATATTAGTAGAAAAATATTAATAATAATATGAACTATCGACCAATTGTGCCACACTCCATGAGATAAAAAATGATGAGCAAAATGAATTGCTACTCCTGTTGTTAATGACAATAATCCTAGAACAATTAATGCTAAATCTGTTTTAAATATTGGTTTCATATAAATCTATTTTCGACGCTAATATTATGACAGAAAGAAATTTAGAATTTTGATTTTACGTAGGTGCCGACGAATTTGGCGTCGTATTGGTTTGGGTAGGTTTCTTTCATGAAGTTCATGATTTTGCCCATGTCTTTGATGCTGGTAGCACCTAGGGCGGCGATTGCTTTGTCTAGAACTGCAGCGGTTTCTTCTTCGCTCATCATTTTTGGAAGGAAGATGTTTACGTATTCTAGTTGTGATAGTTCTTCTTTAACTAAATCTTCTCTGCCTGCGGCTTGGTACATGTCGGCAGATTCTTTGTGTTGTTTCGCAATTTTTTGAATTAGGTTCAAGATGTCTGCATCGGTGCACTCGCCTTTATATTCGGCAGAGGTTTTGAATTTCATAATTGCGGTTTTGATTTCGCGGATTGCTGTGGATTTTTCTGCGTTTTTTTCTTTCATTGCAGACATTAGTTCTGCTTGTATTTTCTTTTCCATATTCTATTTTTTTATAATTAATATTCGTTTGTTTAGATGCACACCCTAACGGATGCTAACTCCTCACTCCTAACTCCTAACTAAAAATAAGTTTTTACTTATTTTTGTTAAGTATTGACTCCACTACATTCTTATGCAAAATAGAGCGGAAGTTGATGTCGTCTTCGCGAATAAGGACGCCGCCTTTGCCAATGACGGTGTTGGAGTTTTTAAACTTCACTGCGGCTAGTTTAAACTTGATATTGTCGAAGTCTTTTCCGTACACGTCTAGACCTAGCATAATAGGTTTTAGAAGGGCTACGTGGTAGTTGAAGCTTTCGTCTAGACCTTGTGTACCTCCTACTCCTAAGCGATATTTATCCATTGAGACCATAAATGGATAGATTTCTATCTCGTTGTTTTTTACTAGCATTTCCACAGAAACACTGTCGATTAGGTTTTCTGTTTTTTTACTAAACATAAGCATTTTAGCAATTTCTGTGAAGGTTTCACCGTCGAGCAACACAAGGTTTTCTCCTTTTAGGAATACGCCTGCGTTTACTGATGGTAGCACCACATTCATAGCAGAATCTAACTGAGCGACCATAGATGCTTCGCATGCCACGCTTCCTTTAAATGAGCGAAGCATTGGCATAATAGAGTCTAGCTCTGGCATCGCTGTTACTAGCTCGCCTATTTGCACGCTATCCATTTCTATGGCTCCTTCCACTCCGGCTTTTTGTGTGTCTTTGCATGTGTAGCTCACGTGCATTGCCATTTTCCCTACTTGGGTAGATGTAGAAAGATTTGCAATACTAAGTGCTTGCTCATTTACTCTGGCTCTACCTGCAAAGTCTATAAGCTTCATCTTAGACATTAGAATGGTATCTACATTTGCTCTAAATGTTAGGTTTAGATTTTCTGGTATTACTATTAGAGCACTTTGTGATATTGAGTCCAATTCTGCACCTTCTGTATCTACAGCTAGGTTTTCTTCCTCCATCATTTCAATGTTTGAATCGGCAGAAATAGAATCCTTCGTTGCTGCTTTTTCGCTAGCCACATAGTAGGCTTTCATTATTTGGTTTACATCCAATCTTCTAGATTGTAGGTCTAGATTTCCATTTAGGGTTTGACCTCTAAGCAGAAATCTGCGCACATTGTTTACTTCTCCGTTTAGGTTAATGGCAGAGCGACCTACTCTCATACGGAAGTTTTTAAGGTCTAGTGTGTCGCCATCGAAGTCCATATCTACCTTGCGCACCGACATTGGCAATGGGAAATATGGATCTTTAAATCTAAATTGTTTTAGTGCTATTTTGCCTGTTGCTCTAAATTTCTTTAAGAACTCGTCGGCTACATCTTCTTTTTCTAGCACTCCCATTACTATTTTGTATAGGCTATCTGTATTAATTACCTTTTGCTCGCTCTCTGGTATTAGAACTGGTTTTTTGCCTTTACCCAACCATTTATACTTGCGGAAGTTTGGTGTAACTGATGCACTAATGCGGGTAGAATCTAGCAATGTGCCCATTTCTTTTGAGGCAAAAATCACTGAGTCGAACGATAGGCGCACAGACGATGTTGGCACAAATTTGTATTCTTTATCTGGAGAGATGTTGGCACTTGCCGACATTCTTTTGGCTTTGAATCGAACAGTGTCTTTGGTTTGTGCATCGATGCCTCGCATAGAAACCATAGCACGAAGTTTTGGCGCTTTATTACCGCTTAAATCGTCGGCATAGAACATCATACTTAGTCTGTCCACGTCGGCCTTCACTGCTCGTTTGTAGCGAAGTGTAAGGTTGCTAAAGGCAAACATAGAATTTACAAGGGCTGTATCTACAGAGCCTGTGCGACGGCTTTGCACGCCTGTATTTGTGTTCACTTTTACACGAAGCGAATCCACATATAGACTAAGTTTTTCGCTTGGAATACTCACCCTAACATCGTCGCCCGTAACTGTGCCGTTTGTATGAATTTGGCTCACATTCATATTGGTTACATCTTCTAAGAAGAAGTATGTAACCAAATCGGCAGACATTTGACCTCTCACTCTACCATTTTCAAGGAATGGATAAAGTTGGTTCATAGCATAAAGGTCTATATTGCCTTTCACGTCTGCTTTTACATATTCTTTGCCTTGTTTGTATTTGGCGTTAGCATTTAACTTAAGATATGAACGACCTGTTTTTACATAGAAATTATCCACTTGCACAAATGTGGAGTCTTTGCTATTTGGGTTGTAGCGAGCATTTGCTTTTAGGTCTAGTCTATTTAGTTTGGCGTTTCGCTCGGGAGCAGAACCCTTAATATTTTTTAGGTCCACATTTAGGTTTACCACTGGTAGTTTTTCTTTAGCATCGAAATAACCTTTGGCGGTGGCATCTGCATTAATGGCTCCTTGCAAGCGTATGCCTTGAAGCATATCAACCACAGATTTTGGTGCAAGGGCAATAATGTTTTCTATTTTTGGAGAAGAAAGTGCTAGAGCAAGGTCTGTGTAAATTTCTTCTTTTGATACTATTTCTGCATAACCAGAGGCAGAAACTGATGAGTTGTCTAGGTTTAAAACTAGGTCTTCCACATTGATTTTTTTGAATGTGGTATCTGCCATCATACTAGCTTTAAGTGAGCACGAAGTGCTGTCGATAGAAAACTCTGCATCGCGAAGCTTCACGTATGGCACAAAGACATCTGTTTTTAAACGAGTGCCTCGCTCGGTGTTTGCAGCTATAAGTTTGGTAGAAAATCTACCTAAAGCGTAACTAGTATTTGGATGTGCTGAGTAAAGAATATTTTCTGCTCCTATCTCTGCTCCTGCCACTATAGCGTCAGACTTGAACACGCCCTTTTTAGAATGAAGCAACAAGTCGTTTACGGCTATATTGAACTGTGCAGTGTCGTTTTTATACGACAAGTTCACTCTGTCTATCTCTACGTTTTGCCATCTTATTTCTGGCATGGCGGTAGAGGTGGTGTCGGTGTCTTCCGAAGCAGGGAACACATCCCAGTTGTCTTTTCCATTTATGGTTTGAGCGCGCACAAGTAGATCTTTCACCCAAACATGGTCTATATTTACTTTGTTCTCGTTAAGAAATGCCATTACATCCACAGCAAGGTCTAGTGTGTCCACCGCAAGAAGAGTATCACGCACCTCTGGTATATGGGTGTAGATAACCAAATTGTTTGCCTTAAGACCTACGTTTGGAAAACTAGACAATTTATAATCTAGCTTACCAATTTCCGCCTCAGCACTCATATAATCTGGCACATACTCCAAGATTTTATTTGTCACTTTAGGAATACAAATTACTTCTAAAGCGATAAAAGGCAGTGATGCGACAAGCACCAAACAAGCTAGTGTAATGGTTAATATCTTAACTAAAGTTTTCATTTATTTGAGGAACTAATTTGTATAATTTGTCGCCACGACGCACAAGTTCTGTGGTTTTAATAGAGAAAAGTTGACCTTTTTGCACTTGTTCTACTGGTTTAAGGTCGAAACGAAGTTCTTCCACTACTGCTTCGTATGCACCTGTGGTATCGCCTGTGATAAGGATTTTTTCGCCCACTTTTAGGTCGTAGGTCTCCATTAGGCACTCTGCCACACCAATGTTTTTAAAGTAATTGGAAATTTTGCCGATATAGACTTTCTTTTCGGTTGCTGAAGAGCCATATCTATGAGACCATTCGCCAAGGCGTCTGCCAAGGTAATATCCGTCCCAGAAACCACGGTTGAACACGCGTGCTAGGCTTTCGTCCCATTTTTCGATTTTGTCTTCTGTAAATGTGCCGTTTAAGTATGCATCGATGGCTTCTTTGTAGCAAGTAACCACATTTTTCACATATTCTGCACCACGAGCACGACCTTCAATTTTAAACACCCTAACACCGGCATCCATCATTTTGTTCATAAAATGAATGGTTTTAAGGTCTTTTGGCGACATAATATAAGCGTTGTCTACATCTAATTGCACATCGCCTTCTTTGTCGAGCACTGTGTATGCACGGCGGCAAACTTGCATGCAAGAACCACGGTTGGCTGAGCGGTTGAACTCGTGTAGGCTCAAATAACATTTACCAGAAACTGCCATACAAAGTGCTCCGTGACAGAACATTTCAATACGAACTAGTTCGCCATTTTTACCTCTAATTTGCTCTGCCTGGATGGCATCGTATATGTGTTTTACTTGGTCTAAGTTTAGCTCACGCGCAAGCACCACAACATCGGCAAACTGAGCATAAAACTTAAGCGCCTCCACATTGGCAATATTCAATTGTGTAGAAAGGTGCACCTCCACTCCTTGTGAACAAGCATATTGCATAGCTGCTACATCGGCTGCAATAATAGCAGAAATGCCAGCATCTTTTGCCACATCCACTATCTGGCGCATGTGTTCTAAGTCGTTATCATAAAGAACTGTATTTACAGTTAAATATGTTTTCACTCCTTTTTCGCCACAGCGCGCCACTATCTCACGTAAGTCGTCGCCAGTGAAGTTACTAGACGAGTGACTTCTCATATTTAACTTCTCTATACCGAAGTAAACTGAATCTGCTCCTGCATTAAGCGCAGCTGCCAAACTCTCCCATGAACCAACGGGAGCCATAATCTCAAAATCTGAACGTTTTAACATAATTCTCATTATATGTTTGATAACCTACAAAAGTAAACAAAATTAGCCGTTATTCAAAAAAAAAGCACTATCTTCGCATATACTAAGTTTATAAACTTCATTTATGCAGATAGCACATCTAAAATTTTCTGATTATCCACTGTTTTTGGCTCCTATGGAGGATGTTACAAACCCAAACTTTCGCTTGCTTTGCAAAAGATTTGGAGCAGATATGGTTTATACAGAATTCATCTCTTCTGATGCGCTAATTCGCCACGTAACCAAAACTGAAGCAAAGCTTAAGACCTCTGACGAGGAACGCCCTGTGGTGATGCAAATCTACGGCAAAGACCCTGCTGCTATGGCAGAGGCTGCACAAATAGCAGAAAGTGCAAATCCTGATATTATTGATATAAACTTTGGTTGCCCAGTGAAAAAAGTGGCTGGCAAAGGTGCGGGTGCAGGCTTGCTAAGAGATGTGCCTCGTATGTTAGCAATCACCAAAGCAGTGAAAGATGCAGTTAAAACTCCTGTTACTGTAAAAACCCGCCTTGGTTGGGACGACAATTCTAAGATAATTGTAGACCTAGCAGAAGCACTTCAAGATTGTGGCATTTCTGCACTAAGTATTCACGGTAGAACTCGTGCTCAAATGTACAGTGGCGAAGCAGACTGGACTCTGATAGGTGAAGTGAAAAACAACCCAAGAATGCACATTCCTATTATCGGCAATGGCGACGTGTGTACTCCAGAGAGAGCAAAAGAATGTTTCGATAGATACGGCGTGGATGCAGTAATGGTGGGTAGAGCCTCTATTGGTAAGCCTTGGGTATTTAAAGAAATGAAACATTATCTGCTACACGGCGAGCACGCTCCTAAAATGACCTTCAAAGAGCAAATGGATATACTTCGTGAGCACACTTTGCAAAGCGTAGATTGGCTCGACGAGCGTCGTGGCATACTTCACGTGAGAAGACACCTGGCTGCAAGCCCTATCTTCAAAGGCATTTCGCACTTTAAAGAAACTCGCATTGCCATGCTTCGCGCTGCCACAGTAGAAGAACTATTTGCTATATTCAACAAAATAGAAAACGAGCTTGTAGCACAAGAATGATTAAAAATATACTCATAGTAACAGACTGTTTCCCACCAAACTTTGCACCTAGGATGGGAGCACTTTCAAGTAATTTGAAAAACATGGGAATTAATGTTACTGTGATTTCCGAAGATAATTCTGAAAAACATTACAACCTACCTCATCTGCCAAAAGACATCTACAGATACAACTATCAAGCAAGTTTATCTAAGGTGAAATATTATCTTAAAACTGCAGTAAACCTTTTTTTCGACCACAAAAGCATTGCCTTTTACAGAAGATTTTATCATATAATAAAATATGGTAATTTCGATATGGTACTATGCAGTACCTTCAATGAATTTCCACTGAGCCTAGCATACAGAATTTCGAGGAAACTAAAGATTCCTCTTGTGTGCGACATGAGAGACCTTATAGAGCAGTTTGGAGATATTCAATACTCTCACACTGCTTTTTCTAGCAACGCATTTAATAGATTTTTTGCTTCTTTGCTTAGAGGCAAACGCATAAGAAAAAGAAACTTTGTGCTTAGCAAAGCTGCTGCTGTTACCACCGTGTCGCCTTGGCACAAGGATTTTTTAAGTAAGATAAACGGAAATGTTCACTTAATTTACAACGGATATTCTTCAGATATTTTCTACCCTCAGGAGAAAATATCTAGCACATTTGATATTATTTACACAGGACGCTTCCTCGACTCTAATACCGACTCTCTGAACATGCTTTTTAGTGCAGTGGAAGAGTTGGGCATTAAAGACTTGAGGCTTGTGTGGTACACCGATAGTAAGTCTGGTGTGACAGTTAAAAAAGCTCTTGAGAAATATCCAAAGTGCATGGAGTGTGCAGAGATAAACGATATGGTATCTATTCAAGAGGTGCCAAACCTGCTTGCAGAAAGCTCTGTGGTGCTCGTGATAAATTATAATTCTGAGGCAAACCACACAAAGGGCATAATGACTACCAAGTTTTTTGAAGCTGTGGGCGTGGAAAAACCTGTGCTTTGCGTGCGTGGCGACGATGGATGTCTTTCTCAAGTGATAGGCGAAACCAATGCTGGCGTGGCGGCAAGCTCTGTGGAGGAAGTAAAAAACTTCATAAGAGAAAAATACAACGAATGGCAAAAAAATGGTTTTACTAGACAAAATGTGAAAAATAAGGAGTATTTTTGTAGAGAAAACCAAGCAAAGCAATTTATTGAAATATTCAACACCCTAATAAAATAATGCTATCTATCCTTATCCCAACATATAATTTCGACTGCTCAAAGCTGGTAGAAGAGCTTTACACACAGTGCACAAAGGCTAATATCACATTTGAGATTGTTGTGGGCAACGATGGTAGCACATTGAACCTAGACAAACTAAGACTTCTGGAAAGTAGCTTGGAAAATTTTAGATTTCTAGATTTTCAAATAAATAGAGGGCGTTCTGCCATAAGAAATATTCTTATAAATGAGTCTAAATACGATAGATTGCTGTTTATAGATAGCGATATGCTCATTTGTAAAGAAGATTTTATCGAGACTTACCTTAAAGAGGAAGCCCCAATGGTATCGGGTGGCATTGGCATTATAGACGACAACAACCCAGACTTTATCCTTCATAAAAAATACGAAAAAAACAGGTCTGAAAACATCGCTACCACCTCAAATCTCTATATAAAAAAGGAAATTCTAAATGAATTTAAGTTTATAGACGTGAAGAAATATGGATATGAAGATATTATATTTTCATACCAAGTTTCTAAAAAATACGAGGTGAAATTTATTCCAAACGCACTTATTCACTGCGGTGCAATACGCACAGAAGACTATATAAAAAGACTAGAAGACTCTACCGAAGTACTATTAGATTTATACAAAAACGACTTATACAAAGAAGACGTAATAGGTTGCTCAAAACTGCTAAGGGCTTACCTAAAAATCAAAAACTTTAGACTGCTTTTCCTATTTGGGTTTAATATTATAAAACCTTTTATAGTGAAACACCTAAAATCAAAAAATCCTAACTTATACCTAATGGATGTATATAAGTTAGGACTTCTATGTAAAAAGATTAAATCTTAATTAGCAAAAAACTCAGATACTGCAGCTAGATATGTCTTTGATACAGGTATTTCGCATGGTATTTCTGTATCCAACTCCAACAATAAACCATCTTTTGATTTTCTAAGTAGTTTTACATTTCTTGAGTTTACCATATAAAATCTATGGCATCTAATTAGATTTATATTGGAGATTGTTTCTTCTATATTTTTAAGTGTATTGCGTAGCAAATAGTTTACAATTTCCTTTTTGTTGTTTAGGTAATAGATGTAAACATAATTGTCGGCAGACTTAAGATAAAGCAAATCTTCTGCACGAAGCGACAAACGTAAAACGCCCTTTTCATCGGAAAAATTCACTAGTCCTCTTAGCTCTTCTGCAGGTGCTTCTGCCGATTCTGCTAGTGCTTCCTTAAGTTCCTTTTCTCTTTCTTTAAGTGAAAAATATAACCAAGAAACTAGGTATGGAATAAATAATACCGAGAAAACAGAAATGGTGGTTCGCTCAAAGATAGTGGAAAACGACCTTGTATTTGGCTCGTTGATAAACCATGCAAACACAGACAACACCATGATGATAGCAACTATCTCTAGTGCTATCCAAGTGCAAAAGTTTTTAAAGGTTTTTGGAAGGATTTTGTTGGCTTTATAAAAAAGAACCCTACTTGTGATAAGGGTGATAAGCCCCAATATAATCAGTGAAATTATATAAAAAAGACTCTGGTTTGAGTTTATGATGATGCCTCTAAGCACCACATGAGGGCGGTATGTTAAGATTAAGCCCACTGCACCTAAGAGCACAATAAAGAAGAATCGGACAATGTCCAACTTCTCTGTCATAAACTTAGGTACTTTTCTTTCCACCCAAACTAGAAATTATCTAAGACAAAAATCACTGTATTCCATATATTCCAATTCCATAGAAGCCGCTGCTGGCTCGTGGTTTGGTTCTTCTGGAGTACATGCTGTAGCACCTATTACTAGGGCAGTTGCAATTGCTAGTAAATAAAACAATTTTTTCATTTTTACTTGTTTTTAATAACGATTTGAAATAAATTCCTTTACAAAAGTAGACAAATTAATTTTATTTAAAAAATTTTTTGCAATAAAAAGCCCAAACCTCTCGATTTGGGCTATTATATAGAGCTTGTTTTATTTCGACAACCAGTTTTCTGGGTTGTGGATGTTGCGGTCTTTCCAAACTTGGAAGTAAAGCTCGGTTTTGTCGCCGTCTTCTGGGTCTGAGTAGATGGTGCCAATATTGTCTTTGGTCTTAATTTTTTGACCTACTTTTACGTTTACTTTAGTTAGGTTTGAGTAAACGGTGCGATAAAGACCGTGTTTTACAATTACGGTTTTGTTTGAACCTGCAATGGTAAATACTTGTGTTACTTCTCCTTCAAATACGGCACGAGCCTCTGTTCCTTTAGGACATTGGATATAGATACCTTTATTGTTTGTAGTAACGTGTTTAAGCACTGGGTGTGGATGAATACCGAAGTGACCCACCACTATACCTTTAAGCACTGGCCATGGCAAACGTCCTTGGTTCTTTTCAAAGTTACCTGAAAGAAGTTTTTCTTCTTTGGTAAGGGCGTATGTTTTGCCAGAACCAGATGAAGATGGCTTAGAAGATTTTTTTGCTTCTTCGGCAATCTTTTTCTCGATTTGTTCGTTCAGCTTATTGGCAAGTTTTTGCTGTTTTTTAAGCTCTGCCTTAAGTTGTTTTTCTTTTTTCTTAAGGTCTTTTATTAGTTTGTTTTGTTTGTTTTTCTCGTTTTGAAGTTTGGTGTTTTCCTTCTTTCTTTCGTTTAAAACAGATAGTCTTTCGGCACGTACTTTTTCAGTTTGTTTTAGTTTGTTGGCAAGTGCTGCCTTGGCTACATTTATCTCATCTGTTTTCTTTTGGCAATATTCTGAGTATTGTTTTATATAGCGATAGCGACGAAAACTTTCTGCAAAGTCTTTTGCCGAAAGCACAAACATTAGTTCTTCATACTTGCTTTTTTTGAAGTAGGTATGATACATTAACACTGCATACTCTTTTTTTAGAGTATCAAGTTGTTGTTGGAGTTTATTTGTCTCGTTTCTGAGTTTATTCAGGTCTTTGTTGATGCCCCTGATTTCTGCATTAAGGGTATTAATAACACTTTGACGTTGTTTGATTTCTGCGTTTAATAGATTTAATTGAGTAAGGGTTTTGGTCTTGCTCTTTGATGTTTTTTCTATTAAACTGCTGGTTAGTTCTAGGTTTTCAAGGGCTTTCTTTTTACGTGCTTGAAGCTCAGACACAGTCTGAGAATTCATCACACCCAATGACAATAGAACAAATATTAAAACTCCTAATACTCTTTTCATGCTT
The DNA here is from genome assembly GCA_937911235.1 of uncultured Bacteroidales bacterium. Classification (GTDB taxonomy): domain Bacteria; phylum Bacteroidota; class Bacteroidia; order Bacteroidales; family Paludibacteraceae; genus Enterocola. Next base: position 24,008 of record CALDPN010000182.1, on the reverse strand, counting down.
ACAACTTATTAACTAAATCAATCAAAGTACTCATGTCTGCTTTTCTATAGTTTGCAGGAATATTAAATGTTAGGTTTGATTGTTTGTTGATATTTACTGAACTATAATTTAAACTTATAGTGTTTGCTTTTTCTTTTGATTGGAATATGCAATCTACTTTTGAAGGGAAGAAGAATTCACCTACTGGTAGGAAGTTTGCATATGTGGTCATAAGGTAACTTCCTGAGTTGTTTTTCTTAAGCAAACTGCGTGTTAGATATTTACCGCCTTCTACGATGAACTCGGTGTACATATCTTTATTTAGTGCTAAGATATAGTTTTCTTCTACTTTATCTACTGTGAAGTTTGCAAAGTCTAAGCCTTCTGGGTCGAATGTTCTGTTTGTAAGAAGTGCTTGAAGACCATAAAAGTTGGTTCCCAACTCTTTTTCAAAGGTTTTGAAGTCGGCTTCGTAGTATCTTTGGCTAAGTTTGTCTAGTGCCCAAATACTATCTGGTGTGCAGTGAATGCGAGCTATTTCTATGCCAAGAAGCATTTGAATAGATACTGTAAGCGATTTGTTGTGCTCTGAAGATATCATACCTCTAATGCTCATATTGTTGTTGCCTGTAAGGTAGATTTGGTATTGAGCAGATACTGTTTTTATCTGGCTTTGGTAACTGCTTATTAGTTTTACTGTATCTACTTTTGGCACAATTTCTTCTGCCACAGTCTCGTTAAGAGTTTCTCTTGTTTGCTTTTGTGTTTTACAACCAACTAATACTGTAAATAATAAAAGGATTAGATAAAAATACTTATTTTTCATATTGTTTTATTTTGTTTGTCAATTATTCTGTTTGTTTTCACCCAAAGCTTTTAGCACATCACTATAATGTTCAAGCACTTCATAGTTTTTATCTTTATCGTAATTTATAGCTTGCTCTAGATAAAATTTTGCTAGTGTATATTTGCCTTGAAGATAAAGAATATATCCGTAGGTGTCTAGATAAAATGGATTGATAGCATCTGCTTTTACGGTGGTTTCACTTATCTTTTCTGCTTCGTTAAGAAACTTCTTAAACTCTGCGCGTTGCTCATCAGACATTGTTCCTTGCGCTTTAGCCCAATACACTGCCACATTGTATGCATAGTTGTTTAGAAGCATTAGGTTTTCTGGAAACAACATTATACCTTCTCTTGCAAACAGCATTGCTTCACGCAAATGCATTCCGCTTATAAGCTGATAGATTTGTTCTGCAAGTTTACTTTTATGATTTACATTTTGAGCGGCCTTTTTTAGTGAGAGGAACGCATTCTCATCATCACCCTCCAATAGATAAACATTACCTTCTAGAAATAGCAAATATGAATCTTCTGGAAAATGGCTTAATGCCTGAGCTAGCAATTCTTTTTCTTCTTGCTTTATGGTATCTCCCACTTGTGATAACTTTGTAGCGACCAACTCTTGCCAGCAAACTAAACATTTTTCGTTGAGTAGCACTGCAGAATACAGCACTTCTACCATCTTGTCTATATTCTTTATCTCTGCCAAAAGACGGGCATACATAACAAGCACCTCGATAGACTCGGGATTTGCTTTTATCACAGTTTCAAAAACTTGGTCTATCACCTCAGCTACATTGCCCGATTTGTTTTGATAAAACTGTATTGCAAATTCTATATATCTTGTTTTTGTTTGAACATCTATATTCTCATTTGCAAGTATCTTTTGTAGGTAATACTCTAGTTTTTCTATATCGGCAATTTCTGAGTAATATCCGCAAAGCGAAAGCTGAGCACTTGAGTTGTCTGAGTCTAGTTCTAATGCTTTAGTGTAATCTTCTATTGCCTCTTGAGTTTGTTTTATCTGCTTTTTAATATCGCCACGTAACACATAAAGGTCGGCATCTACAGGATATTTTTTTATAAGTGCGTCAAGCTCTTTTATTGCTTTTTTCTCCTTGCCATCGTAGAGATAAAGTCTAGACTTTTCTACAGTAATCATTTTGTTTTGCCCTACCCTGTTTTCGAGTTTGTCTAGCACTTTTATAGATTTATTTATCTCTCCATTTAGGGCATAACTACGGGCTAGAAGAAATAGAATATTCTTCTTTTTAGGAAATCTTTTATAGGTCTTTTCGTATATTTTTATGGCAGAGTCATAGTCTTTAGCATCGTCGTAAAACTCTGCTAGTGTAATGGCATAGAAATAGTTTTCTTTGTCTAGCTGATATGACTTTTTAAGATATGAAAGAGCCTTGGCAGAGTCTTTCTTTGCTGTATATATTTTTGATAGTTCAAAAGACAGGGCTGCATTTTTTGTATCTAGTTTTTCGCACTCCAAAAAACGCTCTAGTGCAAGGTCTGTGCTATCCGAACTTTTATAACACAACCCCTCTATATACAAGCTATCGAAGACTGCATTATATAACACATTTGTGTTTCTCGCATTACACAAGAAACACAAACATAAGAATATAAATGTTATATATTTTCTCATTTACTTTTTACCTGTGTGGCCAAAACCACCTGCACCTCTGTCTGTTTCTGAAAGCACTTCAACTTCTTCCCAGTTTACTGTGGCGTGTTGAGCAATCACCATTTGGCATATTCTTTCGCCGTGTTCGATAACGAAATCTTCTTGAGAAAGGTTGATTAAAATAACGCCGATTTCACCGCGATAATCTGCATCTACTGTGCCAGGAGTATTAAGCACGGTGATACCTTTTTTAAGTGCCAAACCACTGCGTGGACGAATTTGTGCTTCGTATCCTTCTGGTAGTTCAATGAAAAGTCCAGTTGGGATAAGGCGACGTTCTAGTGGTTTAAGTACTATGCTTTCTGTTAGGTTTGCTCTAAGGTCCATACCTGCAGATAGGTTTGTGGCATACTGAGGTAGGTCGTTTGTTGATTTGTTGATTATTTTAATTGTTACCATATTTTTGGGTTTTTATTTTTACAAATTTAGTTTATACCAAGATAAAATCCAACTGTTTTTTGTCTAAGTTGACACGAGACACCATTATACTCACCTCATCTCCAAGTTGGTATTTTCTTTTTGACTGACGGCCAATAATACAATAGTTCTTTTCGTCGTAAATATAGAAATCGTCGTCGAGGTCGCGAAGCGCCACCATACCTTCGCATTTGTTTGAGATGATTTCTACATAAATACCCCATTCGGTTACACCAGAGATAACTCCGTCGAACACTTGTCCTTTTCTTTCCGACATATATTCCACTTGCTTATACTTAATGGAAGCTCTCTCGGCAGATGCTGCAAGTTGTTCGCGTGCAGAGCAATGCTCACACATATCTTCGTATTTAGCCTCGTTTACACTGCCACCTCCTTCTGCATAAAGGGTAAGCAATCTATGGACTAGAACATCTGGATAACGTCTAATTGGCGAGGTGAAATGAGTGTAATACTCAAACGCCAAACCATAGTGACCAATATTGTCGGTAGTGTAAATAGCTTTTGCCATAGAACGAATGGCTAGGGTTTCTACAAGGTTTTGTTCGCGCTTGCCTTCTACATTGTCTAGAAGTTTGTTTATGCTCGATGAAATCTCGCTTTTTTTGCCCGAGGTGCGTAGTTTGTAACCAAATCTTGAAATGAAATCTGAAAACATTGCAAGTTTTTCTGGATTTGGTTCGTCGTGTACACGATAAACAAATGTTTTAGGCGATTTGCCTTGTTTTACCTTGCCTATATGGGCTGCCACAGTACGATTGGCAAGTAGCATAAACTCTTCCACTAGTTTGTGTGCGTCTTTCGATTCTTTGATATAAACACCAATTGGGCGACCTGTTTCGTCTATATTAAATCTCACTTCCGAACGCTCAAATGCAATTGCTCCTTGTTTGAAGCGTGCGGCACGAAGTTGTTTTGCAAGGGCGTTCATTGCCAGAATTTCTTCTGAGAAATCGCCACTGCCAGATTCAATTATCTCTTGTGCCTCTTCGTAGGTAAATCTTCTATCTGAACAGATAATAGTTTTTACTATTCTATAGTCTTTTACCTCTGCCTTGTCGGTCATTTCAAACACCACAGAAAAACATAGTTTGTCTTCGTTTGGACGTAGTGAACAAACCAGATTACAAAGTTTTTCTGGAAGCATTGGCACGGTTCTGTCCACAAGATATACAGATGTGGCACGATCGTATGCTTCTTTGTCGATTGGTGAACCTGGGGTTACATAGTGGCTCACATCGGCTATGTGTACGCCAATTTCCACATTGCCGTTAGGCAGTCTTCTGTATGAAAGGGCGTCGTCGAAGTCTTTAGCATCGTGAGGGTCTATGGTAAAAGTGGTGGTTTTGCGGCAGTCTAGTCGGCTATCAATCTCTTTTTTACTGATATTGATATCTATCTTTTCTGCCTCCATTACCAACTCCTCTGGATATGAATATGGAAGACCATACTCTGCCAAAATGGCGTGCATTTCGGTTTCGTTGTCGCCCGCGTCGCCAAGCACGTCTAAGATTTGACCAAAAGGGTTTTTTGCATTTTCTGGCCAATCGGTCATTTCAACAATTACTTTCTGACCATCTTTTGCACCATTAATTTTTTCTTTTGGCACATAAATATCGTTGGTAAGAAGTCTGTTGTCTACTATTACAAACGCCACTCCATTGCAAATGCTCATTACACCTACAAAACGGGTTTTGTTTCTTTCGATAATTTCTATTACCTCACCTTCTGTTTGGCGTGAGTTTCTTTTTGCATAAACAAGCACCTTCACCCTGTCGTTTTTCATTGCGTGGTTTAGGTTGCGTTCTGCAATGAAAATCTTGTCGCCACCATCGTCTGGCACAAGGTGTGTTTTACCGTTGTTGTTTCTGTCTATTACTCCCGTAACAAACTTATTTAGTGCTATTGCTTTGTATTTTCCTCTGCTTATCTCTTGGATAATGCCTTGCCCCACAAAAATGGACAAGATATGAGGTAGTTTTGCCTTGTCGCCAGATCTGGTAATGCCAGCTGCGGCAGCAAACTGTTTGTGATTGAATGGTTTTCCGCCAAAATTGCAAATATTTTTGGCCACCACTTCTATTAATTCTTTCTTATCCATAAACTTTAAAAAAATTATTTTACGAAGCCGATTTCTTTTTCGATTTCTTCGGAGTCTGTTACCTCTAGCCTATTTTGCTCTACGAAGTCTAAGTATTTTTGAACAGATTCTTTATCGAAAATCTTAATGAAATTGTCTTCTGAAATTACAAATGCTTTATGCTCTATTTCGTTTAGCACAGAAGCTATACCCGCGTCAGTTAGGAGCATATTTTGATACCAGGCAGCTTCTTTCAGGTGCATCAATCCTTTCACTGCAATTGCGTATCCTCCATCGTCTAACTTGCGCACTGCCAGGTCGAAATCTTTAATTAGGAAGCGTGAGAAGTTGAACTGAGCTATTGAATATAATACCTTGTTCTTAGCATCTTCTTCTCCATCTACCATACATATGAACATATGTGCGCTTTCTGGGTCGTATGAGAATCCTGCTTTTTGAATGTTTGTAGCAAACTCTTCTTCTGTTACTATAACTTGCTGTCTTTGTTCTTGAATTTCTGTTACACTAAATGAAGATTGTACTTCTTTTCCTTGCTCCATAAGTGCAACTATGTTTTTAGAAATAGTAGAAATTTCACTATTAGGATATTTTTCTACCAAGCGTTGAAGGTTGGCTTTAAATGTGTCGCCTCCATCTTCCTTGCCTGTGCTCACTGCAGAAAGGAACATAAACTTAGGCATAAGCTCGTGTTCTGCGTATGTGGTTTCTGCTATATAAGCATTTTTCTTCACCGTAGCCACATCGCCATTTTTAAACGCCTCGTAAGTTTCTCTATAAAGCATTTCTACTTTTTCGTCGATAGAGCTTGGCTCTGGCATTCCGCCTTGTATGTAGCGAGTATATTTACTATTTGGATGCTCTGTTATTAATACGTCTTTTATGTATTGAGCATCGAGTGTTTTTGAGTTTCTCTCATACATTTGATATAGTCTGTATCTTACCATATCCATTTGAGATGAAGCAGGGAAACGAGCCACCAAGGTATCATAAACATCTTTTGCCTTGTTCATATCGCCCATTCTAGACTCAAATATAGTAAACAGATTTACTAGAGAGTTTTCTATATTTTGATTTGAAGCGGCTAATTGTTCTGGAGTCTGAGGAATAAGTCGTAGGTAATATTCCACATCGTCGCGAGTATATTGTTTTTCTTGTTCAGTATCTGCCACAGCTAGTGAGTCCTTATCGTCGTCATCATCTGAAGATGCAAAATCCCACGCACTAGATGCTTTGTTTGCTCTACGCCAATCGTCTTCAAGAGGACGACTACCCCAAGTTTTTTGGAAGTCGAGTCTGCCTCTTGTTATAAGAGATGGATTGTAGAAATACCAAGACTTATCGGCAAGTTCTCCAAGAGAAAGATTGGTTTGACCCATAGCAGCATTTTGGTCGCGAATAGACTGAATGCGTGCAGCCTCTTCTAGCTTTCTTTGCATTTCTGCCTCTTCTTCTTTTCTTTTCTTAATTACCTCTTCTATTACGGCTATTTGCTCTTCTTTAGTTAGAGTTGCAAGGCGTTGCAAACTATCTTCAAGTACTACTGTTTGTTGGTTTTTAGCAATATCATTTAGAAGAATACTTTTCTTGCTTAGCTCTGTATAGTTTTCGTAAGTAGTTGGCAACACAGGTATCGCCTCACTATAAAGAGGCTGTGCCTTAAGGTAATTTTCTTTTGAATAATAAATTTCGCCAAGTGCCACTTGTGCTTTTGCCTTATCGATACCAGCGCGAACACTCTCGTCTATTGCTTTTTGGTAAAACTCCATAGCAAGTGCTTCGTTGCCATTTCTTTGATAAAGCTCACCTATGGTAAAATAAATTTGGTCTAAGTACTCTGAGTTGCTTTGTTTTTTTATCAATTTTTCAAGTTTTGCCTTCAATGAAGCTATATCTTTTCCTTGATAACAACGTGCTTGGCTAAGCATTGCGTTGAACTCAAGTTCGTGAAGTGGATTGCTATCTAAACATTCTTGGTACCATTTATACGCCTGGCCATATTGTTCTGCCTCTTCATACACTTGTGCCAATATATAAGACATTCTGGCTTTGTCCTTTCTGTCGGCTTGCTCCACCGCAGTAGAAAGAAATGGAATAGCATCTTCATAAAGACCTTGTTTTAATAAAAGGTCAGACTTTACAAGAACAAAAATTTCGTTTGTACGATGAGAGAATGTTTTTTCATCAATTCTTTTAAGAGCCTCCTCTGCTTCGTAATACCAACCAAGCTCTGCAAATGTTCTTGCCTCCCAAAGAGATGCTTCCACTGCTACATCCTTGTTGTCGTCGAAGTGATGCTTAATGTATGAAAATGTTGACACAGCAGCAAGGAGGTCTGACTGATAAAACTGAGCCTTACCCATCAAAAGCCACGCCTCTTGCACCATTGAGTTGTACTCCTCTTTTTCTAAGAATGCCTTATATTTAGGATCCTTCATTCTCTTTGGGTCCTTTTTAGGCTTTTTCACTATAGAGTGAGTTTTAATGGTCTTCTGACATTTTTCCAAAACATAGTCCATCTGACCCTTTGCCATGGCAGCAGTAGTAGGATTGCTCAAACGGTAAACTGGCAGAATTTCAGAATAATTATCCTTGTGTTTTGTGATAATATCATCTTCTACTTTAAGGAATGCTTTATTGGCATTGAAATACACGTTGTAACGTGCTGTTACATAATGATAGCCTCTTGTGGCTGCGTTATTATTTTTAGTGGAACACTGTGTAAATAATAATATATTTGTAACAATAAGGAGTAATATGTAAATATTTTTTGCTTTCATTTCAAATTGATTATGCAAATGTACTATTTTTTAAGAAAAAAGTGTATTTTTGCAATATTAATATTAATAAACTATCATTATAAAAATAAAATTTATGTCTAAAGTAACCGTAGTAGGCGCAGGAAACGTAGGTGCTACCTGTGCAAATGTATTAGCAGTAAATGAAGTTGCAAACGAAGTGGTATTAATTGACATTAAAGAAGGTTTTGCAGAAGGTAAAGCTATGGACATCATGCAAACAGCTCAACTTATGGGCTTTGATACCGTAGTAACTGGCGTAACAAACGACTATAGCAAAACTGCAAACTCTGATGTTGTTGTTATCACCTCTGGTCTTCCTCGTAAACCAGGTATGACTCGTGAAGAACTTATCGGCGTAAACGCTGGTATCGTGAAATCAGTTGCAAAAAGCATCCTTGAGTACTCTCCAAACGCTATCTTAGTAGTGGTTTCTAACCCAATGGACCCTATGGCATATCTTGCTCTTAAATCTTTAGGTCTTCCTAAAAACAGAGTAATTGGTATGGGTGGTGCTTTAGATAGCTCTCGTTTCAAATATTTCTTAAGCCAAGCATTAGGTTGCAACGCTAACGAAGTAGACGGTATGGTAATCGGTGGTCACGGTGACACAACTATGATTCCTCTTACTCGTTTTGCTTCTTACAAAGGTGTACCAGTAAGCAACTTCCTAAGCGCAGAAGAACTTGAAAAAGTAGCTAAAGATACTATGGTAGGTGGTGCTACACTTACTGGTCTTCTTGGCACATCTGCATGGATGGCTCCAGGTGCTGCAGCTTCTTTCCTTGTTGAGTCTATTATCAAAGACCAAAAGAAAATGATTCCTTGTGCAGCTAGCCTAGAAGGTGAATATGGTATGGACGACATCATGATTGGCGTGCCAGTTATCATTGGTAAAAACGGTATCGAAAAAGTTGTTGAGCTAGACCTTAACGAAGAAGAAAAAGCTCTACTTGCTGCTAGCGAATCTGCTGTTCGCAAAACAAACGCTATTCTTACCGAAATGAACCTAATCTAATAAAATTTATTGCCCCATAATTCAAAAAACGCGGTTCCTCTCTTGGAATCGCGTTTTTCTTTGTTAATTCTTAATCTTTTATGAGATTTTAATTCGTCGGTCGCTTCCAACGATTTATCTTGTGTGTGCCTTTGATAACAGGGAATAAGAAACTCTTTATTCAGCTACAACGAAAACTGAGACCATGCACTCCAAAGACCACGAGAGTCCTTCACCCTAACATAAACCTTAAAGTCGCCTACATTTTCTACTTGAAAGTTGTGCTTAATGCCACTTAACGGAGTGGATATAATATAGGTACCTTCTGTGCCTGCGTGCCCAGGATTTGGATTGGCTATCGACTCGTAGTCTCCTTCATAACCAGCTTTGGTGTAAATGAGTTTACCATCTATTAGATATTCGTATGCAATAATATCATCGCCATCTGGGTCGAAAGACTCATCTGCCGTTATTTCATATTCGGTGGTAGAAATTTGAGAAAACTCTACTTTTGGCACAGGCGGACGATTACTTCTTAAAACCACTGTGAGTTTTGCTTTTGAACTCAGGCCATAGATATCTGTTACTAGAAGATAAATATTAAAGCTATAGGTCTCTTGTGTTATCCTTTTATAATCTAATGTATTACTTATTAACAACTCACCAGCGGGCTCGTTTATAGTAACAGAAACTGAATCCTTAAAATCCAATTTGCTGTCGATAAATTCTTTTTGAACAGAATGTAGCAGACCTAAATCTGAGTCGTCAGACGATTTAAAATAATACACTGCAGACTCCGACATTTTAAGTGTATCCACTATTTCCAACTCGTAAGCGCCGGCCTTGTCCAAACTCAGATATACCTCTGGAGACTTATTCTTGTTTCGGTTTATATCCTCCCTTGTTTCGCAAGAGGCAAACAACAATATAAGTGGTATTATAAAATATAGTTTTCTCATAGTCTTATTAGTTTTATATATTTATCATTAATCTTCAGTATATACATACCCTCATTCATATATGGTAGTTTTATTTGGAACGAATAAGAGTCTATTCCGCTTAACAGTAAAGTTCCTTTTGTTGTGTAAATACTATATGCTACCTCAGCCTCGTTTGTATGAACATTAATTATATTTTGTTCTTGTGCTAGAATTGTAGGGTAAACATTTACTATCACCTCATCTAAAGTGTGGGCTGGATATTCACCTTGTTCTGTGGCAAAAGCAGAAGCACGTCTTTCATCGATAAATTCTACTTCATTTACATAAATATTTTCTGCCAAAACTGTGTGCATACAACCATCTTCATTTATTGCAGTAAGCTTAAGTTTGTTCACTCCCGGATTGTATAAATAACAACTTGGCTCGGCAATGCTTGTTTTACTTCCTTCCACTTCATAACCTAAGAAATATTGAAGTTGGAGTGTCCATAAATATTCATCAGCACCCACCGACTTGTTTACGAGTGAAATTTTATCGCCTTGCGAAAACTCAAACATCTTTGTAGGATACTCTAAAAGTTTTATCTCTACTGCTTCTTCTGTTTGAATTCTAAAGTCGGCCTCTACCTCCGATACTGGAATCTCTAACACAAAACTTTCTGTGTAGCTATCTTGTCTTGAATTGTATCTATATACAGAAAGAACAAAATCTTCTTTCGCACCATTTATAGTACACATTTTATTGCTTATTTCAGAAAAGCTAAGTGTTAAATCTAAGTCTGAAGCACTCCAGAAATAATGTATATTTTGTTGTTCGGCATTTGAAAAATTGTCATCTATCAACACCTTTATTTCTGTGCCAGGACAAGTGTTTTTTCTTTTCACCTTAACCTCTTCGGCTGATATTGGATACTCCACATAAATTTTCAGAATATTGCTTGTGTCCGACACTTGAGTTAAGATATTATTGTTGAGTCTTGAATACACCACTCTGGCTATCTCAATATTTCTATCAATGGTGGTACGAGCGGCTGCAAGGTTTGTTTTTGAAGGTGTTACATGCTGACCATTATCTATAAATGGTGTAGATAATGTTTGCCAAACTCCACCCACTGGTCTTGAGATATATTGATATTCGTATGAAGCAAATTTATTACTTATAGTATCAGGGTCGCCATATCCTCCCTCCACAAGCATACCCGAGATAGTTGGATTTTTTGAACCCACAGGGATATAGATTATATCTTTTGCTGCATCTTCTGCTGCTGAGAAACTAATAATGTTGTTTTTGATGCCTTCAAAATAATAAACATTTACCCTTACACTATCTGAAAAACAACCATACGTTCTATTTTGTTTTTTTATAAAGAACATATCTGTGGCAAGTGTGTCAGACTTTGTTTTAAAAGTGGTAGTGTTCTCTTTTGTAAAAAGCCCCCAAGCATTTGCATCTATATATTCTTGTTTGGCTTCTGATAATATTGCACTATTTTTTGTTTCTTGAATTGTAGAGCAAATAGACTTTAACTGATCTTCACCAAACTGTCTATAATTATCTAAGCAGCCTGTATAACTACAGTTGGCCTGAGCAAAATCCACCATATCAGGCCATGGCATTTGTGAAAAATCCAAGACCTCTATATTTGGTTCTATATACTCACTCACCTGTCTGATATAGAAATCTGTTTTATTTAGTTTATCATCATTTATGGTTATGTCTATATCTTTCCCTTTACCCACCATAATATGCACTATGCCATTTTCTTTGTCTATTTCTCTTATCTGACCAGAAGAAGAAATATTTTCCAAATTTATAGAGTCTTTCTCTAGTGGATATATCCAAATATCTTTGCTAATTGTATCACTACAAGCCATAATTCTACATTTATAATGCAAACTATCGCCCGTGTAATTTATGGTATAATTTGGAGTAGAAGACACTACCCTCTCTTCGTCGTTTTCTACCTTTACTACCTCATAATTCACTATTTTAGACAACACATTATACATTTCTGTGCTGAGTGAAGTAGATTTTATAAAGCTGAAAGAAATATCTTTTATTGGCTCATGAGCATCACAAACATATTGAGTACTTGGAGCACTAGATTCGTTGAAAGCAAAATTGTCGTCACCAATAGAAGCGTAATAACTATAGGTGTAGTGATTGTTTCCTACTAGTTTTATATAATATAATCCACCTTCGTAATGAGTGTAAAGGTCGTTTGGAGTGGTTGAAGAAAATGATTTCAACACACAAGACTGACGAAATTTTAATTCCCCACCCAAGCTCAAAATAGAAGAACGTAAAATTAAGTCTGTTTCTTCATTTGTATTTGTTGGAAACGACAACATATCGTATGATAAGAAATATTTAGAATACTCCTTGTCTGTTATTGCATTCCAAGTTTTACCCCCATCGGCGCTTATTTCCCAACGATAGTCTGGAGAATAAATGCTCGCTGCATATCCTGCACAACTTATTTGATTTCCTCTAAGTATAAGTACGTCGTTTATATCATTTATGTCGTTTGAGAAACAAATGTATTTTTTCTCTGTGGCTTCTGTAGATAAATCTGGAATGCTTACCGCTGGTACTACTTGATAATCTAAAGTATTATAACTTTTTACAAAGTCTTTCCCTGTACTAGTTGTTAGGTAAGATGAAAACGGAGGACCTTTGGGCGCATATCCCATTAGAATATATTCTTGACATGAATCAAATGCTTTCTTTATTGCATAGAAACCAGCATTTCTTATTCTTAAAACTGTTCCAGTGGTTATTTTCTCATTATTATATGCCACCTCATCAAAATCTCGTAAGTGATAAATCCAAGTTTTAAGAGTGGTAGAAGTAGAGTCTAAGTCGCTTCCATATTGAATATACTTTTCAAATGTTGTTTGATTTTCATCAAGTGATGTCAACAACTGATGTCTAGACCTTGTTGTTACACAATGATTACTCATAGGTGCTTTACTTTGCAAAAATTGGTAATGCTTAGAGTTGTCGTATAACAATTGAATGTGTTTGTCTTTACCTTTTACACAAGAAGAGGTACAACAATTAGTACCATAATCTAAATCTCCTATATTATAACTAGAAGGCACTGGAGAAGATGCAGCACCCACACTAGCCAAATTTGCTGTGTATAATATTTTTGAACTTTTACTCACATAACAATTTGCAGCAGACAAAGACACTGCCACTGTAGCATTTGGGTGATTATATACCAGATACCTTGGCGAACCTGTGCCCGAAGCATCATAACAAGGATTTACTGTACTTACTGCATTTATTATAGGGAAAGAGGTTTTAATTCTTGTTATTTTAAGTTTTTGTCCAGATTGGTTTACAGATATTTGATACTTTTGTTTTACCTTGAACTTCTCTAAATCATCGTTGTTTTCACCACCTTCGTTTAAACCAAACGGAGTAATATGAAACTCTACAAAATCTATATTAATATTTTGCTCTGAAAATTTACTTAAATCTATAGCAAGAGAGTCGCTATAGGTGGTAGATGAAGTGGTTATAAATTCCTCTCCAAAGCTAGCCTCGGGCGCAGGTGCTGAAACACTCGACACATCTAACACCTTTTCATTGGCTATTTGTGTTATGCTTCCGTTTATGCTCACCCAAGTGCTATACTTAAATGAAGTAATTGTTCTGTATCCAGAATATTTTATTAGCCAATCTATCCATTTTTTTCTATTGAAATTGTGCCAGCTAAAGTTTATATCAATAAACAGATTTACCCTTGACTCATCAAAAGTAACGATAGATTTATCCAGTCTAATATCACTCCAAGTGACTTCTGGATCTGCACTCATTATGTCTGAGAAGGTATATCCTTTTGGATATTCATAGCCCTCTTCCGACCACATTTTATATGCAAACAAATTGCAACTAACAAATACTAATAAAAATAAGATTACACTCTTTTTCATAATTTATACTACTTAAGGTTTAGCGAATATGGGCTCTAATGCCCAGTGAAAATAATGGACGACAATAAAATTTACCTTCTAAACTTTGGGTTGGGCATCTATAAATAAACTTTTGCTCTGCTTCGAGTAAAATAGATAGATACTCCGTTAGATATGCCTCTAGATTTACTCCCACAGAAGCTCCAACGGCGAAAGCGTCTTCTATAGTTTTTAATTCTTTGTGTTTCCACTCGTCCCAACCCAAATTTAAGTTTGTAGTTAGATTTAAAAATAACCAACTGCATGGCTGCCAAAGGGCAAACTCCACACCCGGAGAAACAGTCACTCCTCTATAAATAGATTGACCAAACATACCTTCTTCATAATCTACTCCAGTGTTCCATACCCAACGTCTATGCATACAATAATTGTAATTAATACCAATATCCCAAGTATTAAATAATGCAGTACCACCTCTCACACCTATAGAGTGAATACCTTCTACATGGATTAAATGTAGGTTTGAAGCATTTGTTGCTACATTTTTATTAAGATTATTAATCTTTTGAGCCTTTAATATTTCTTTATTTGAAACAGAAAACTCTAAATGTCTGCCACCATTGTTTTCAAAAATTTCAAAACACAGTAGTCTCGATTTTGGTATTGTAAAGCGAGTAAAGAATAAAACTATCTCTACCTTTTCTTCCCCTGGAAGCATCGACTTATAATTCTCATTTGAAAAACTCATATAAAAAGGATAAATCTCTTGCTCCTGAAGAGCTACGTATTTTGTACTTTTCTTGTCTCTTACGTATGTTTTAAGAAAATCTATATCATAGTCTATATTGTTTCTGTTTTCTAGATGAAGATGAAATACCAAATAGTTTTCCACTGAATATATACCATCTAAGGAGAATATCATATTATGGTCTAAATCTCCCAAATGATTATACTTTGGTTTTATTTTTACCACCGATTTTGCAATTTCATCTAGCTTGTTTTTATCAAGTGGTGTTTCTGAAAAAATGGCGGTTTCATCAGTGTTTTCTATATAAATGGAATGCTTCACTGGAGTTTCTTCATAAAACAATTCGTATGGAATTATCTTGCCAGATTTTGTAATAATAGTAAAGGAAGCCTTGTCAATATTTCTGCTAAGTGACCTTATTTTTGCAATGTTTTTTATGCCAGAAGCATTGTCGGCTATTATGCTATCATTGCCCACAATTATATCTACGATATCTTCGTTTGCTATAAAGTGTGTAGTTTTAGATGCAGACACTCCCACCTTTTGCGATTGTATCACACCATCTTTGATATCATAGGCTAGAGCAGGTAAATCCTTGCCAAATTTTAAAACATACGAATAATAATTTCCATCAGAAGTAACCAACGAAATGGTGGTAGATTCCATCTCCGGATTTAAACTCATAAGGCTAAGTGCAGTTTCATTATTCCATTTTCTACCTAAAATGTTGTCACTTCCCAAATCTACATACTCAATAGATGTGGGAAACTGCACAAGCAGTTGTTGATTGTTATTCACCAGTAAAGTGTCGGGGATGGAATAAACCAGAGATGGAATTATAAATAAAAACATTAAAACAAAAGCATTCTTACTCATATCTTATATTTACTTGATAGTTTGACGATATACTTAACTTCTGCTCCCTTACAGCCGATTGGGATATAGACTTAATGGCCGATGTTACCGCATTGGCAGCTGTATTGATTATTGGAATACCCGTGGAGATATTTAGATTTGTAGATGAAATCACATCATTGCCCACCTTTCTTTTTGCTTCATCTGCCAAATTGTCTGGAGTGTAAAGTCCTTTAAATCCATCTTGGTCGTAAATAGAAGCACTAAACGGTATTACCTTATTTTTATATTGAATATTCTCTATACGAATCATAGCCCTACCCGAAGAAAAAGAAAGCTGCCCGTATAAGAATGTGTTCTTTGGAATATGTATACCATCTATTGTAAACTCATCTATAATTCTAAATTTCACCACTGCTCCAGAGCTAATATTTTTATAATCTCCATGCACTAGTGCCCTAATGTCAGACTTATTTACATTTTCTGTTTCTGGCAAACCATAAAATCCGTTTTTACAAGAAGCACCCACTACTATATTGCTTTTTCTTTTTTCTGTCACTTGGGCCTCTTCTTTCTTTTGCAAGGTAAGACCAAGTTTTGCCTCTAGTTCTCTTCTTTTCTTCTCAAGTATTGCCTGTTTTTCTAGTTCAAAAAGTTCTCTATCAGAAAGCTGAGGTTTTGCTTTTTTAGAATAAACTCTTCGTGGTGTTTCCACTTTTTCTTCTTCAATTGTTTCTTCTGTGACGAGAGTATCCTCCACATCAAAAGCAGAGGATACTTTATCATTTTCGGTGAACCACTCAAAAGAAGTTCTCTGACGAGAATGTTTTCTCTGCTGCTCCTTGTTGAGTTGTTCTGCTTTATATATTGCTTTAAGACGGTCCTCAGACAATTCTTCTACATTAGCATCTGGCAAAGAGGTGTTGAAATACTCCTCTTCTTTTGTTTCTTCTTCCACAGCTGTTCCCCCTCCCAACACGTAGAAACAGATAACTAGTAGCACAAATACCAATATAGAAAGTACATGTAATTTCTTTTGCTCCATCTGCATATTTACTCTCTCCTTTCTAAAAGTTTAATATCAGAATTATCTAGCACTTTCCAATTTTCTATAATAAATCCGTGAGGATTGTTTTCTGTGCGAGTGCTATTAAGAAGATTACACGATGTTTCCAGATTTCTGTATAAGATACTAGAAGATCTTACCACCGATGTTCTAGCGTATGTATATGCTTTGTATGGATATGTTGTATCGTCTATCTTTACACTGTCCACCACAATCTCACACAACACACCTGCAGAAATAATTCTCTCGTAAAAACCGTCTTCTTTTAGCTTTATATAATAGTCTGCAGCCTTATTGTCTGCTAAAAAAAGAGCTTTGTTTATATTATATTCTATTGCCGATTTCTCCGGTGAAACCGTGAAAAAATACTCATGAAAACGTCTAACATGCGACTGCGCTTCTGCTGTTCTATTTTCTTCTACATTATGCGAAAGAGCTAGCAAAAGTGGCTGCCCATTTTCTAGTACATAAATCTTACTCCTTTGTGCTTCTGCAAAAGTGTATGAGGAATAAATAGCATACCCACCTAAACCTATGGCTAAAACAGTCATAAGTATTAGGAAAATGCGAGTTAAAGCAAATGCCTTTTGAATGTTTTGTAAACTATTAAACTGATTCATGATTTTTTAATTAATCTATCTGGTCTAATTATCCAATTTGAAAATTTAGGAATTTGCATATAAATGAAAATAGTAATTAGACTTACCACAATTCCTAGCACACTTTTGTTGAAAATAAAGTCTTTGCCCACCTCTGTAAGTAGAAAATTATCATTTATGTTTATCACATTCTGAAGCATTTCTATTAGTGGAGTATAATAACAATGTATATTAACCACAGCTATAAAACTTCCCACTAGATACGAAATGGCTGGAATCATCATGATGCGTAAATAATGTGTAATCCAACTTGCTAAATTTCCGGTGAAACCGGGCAAAATAGACAAGGCCAACATAAACGGACCTATAATCAAGAGGATTACTTTAGAAATAGATACGTATAGTGGGAAGAAATATATAACTGCCATTTGCACATATTGTAATATATAGTCTGCATACTCCACCACCAGTCTGAAAATATTTACATTTGCAGCCTCCTCTGAGGAGGAAACTATAACATTTTCTGTGGTGCCAATCTGCGAGTTTCCATAGTCCATTTCTTCTCTCTCGCATTCGGCGAGCAAATCTCTCATCTGCTCGTAATGGGTATAATAGTCTTTTTCTACCTCATTAAACTGTGAATAAATTTCTGTGTTGATGTTTAGAGTAACAGACTCTAAAGGTTTTATTATAGTGTCAAATAAAGATGCAAGAACAGAGAAGAAACCTATTAATAAACAAATTACAAATGGTCTCAAATATGAATAAAAATCTATGGTCTCACCCTTTGCCCATTGTTTCCAAAGCTTAAGACCAATGTATATGAAGGCAAAAAGTCCGCAGATAATTTGTGCAGAATATATTAGTGAATCGGTATATTCTAGCACCTTATCAGAAACCTCTCCAAAGGATTGTGACAATAAATAACCCCAATTATTTAGTATTTCATTATCCATAATTATTTAGTCTTTTTACTAGTTTTAGAACTAGATTTTTTGTCTGTTTTCTTTATTCCTTCGATATCATTTGTAGCCTCAAAAGCCATAAACAAAGCCTCTCTAGTATATGCCCTTGCCTGTTGGGTAAATGTTTCGTAAGAGTTTTTACTCTTAAATCTTTTTTCTATTTCTGTTAGGTTTTTCTTTATCTTTACTATCTCCTCTTTTATATCTTTTAGTACCTGTAGTCTTTCATAGTCTGTCATCTCACCAGACTTTTGACCATTTTTTGACATTTTCTTAGACTCACTCACCTTCTCAAGCACCTGCTTACTCATATCCATAGAGAAGTTTAACACATTATAAATCTCCTCTTTGGTGAGTTTATCAAGCTTTGAAAACTGATCTTTTATATCTTTTATCTTATCTATTACCTCCTCACTCTCCTCTGCAATTTCTTGCACCACCAGAGCTGTTTGGATATAGTTACTTATCTTTTGAAGTTTTTCTAAGGTGGTTTTATTTTGCTGCACAAGTTCAGAAGTGTTGTCGGTTTGTTGCTCAATAGAATACCTCTCTTGCATAGCCTCTGCTAGTTCTTCCAAAAACAGAGTTAGTCTTTGAGTAATAGAACTTGGGTCGGTAACCATCCACTGAGCATACATTGGCATAGGAGTGCAACTTACTAGCAACACAACAATCACAGATATAAGAAAATATTTTAGTCTCATAAGTTTACGATTTTATATACTCATTTATGGCACCAATCATAGAGCCTGTTTGTTTTTCAAATTCCATCAACCTAGATTTTTCTGTTTTCTCTGTGGTATAAACCAGATATTCTTCTTTAGAAACTTCCAGAGCATAAACACTTGAGTTGTTTCCATTCATGGTAATAAACACCTCTTTATATGGATTTCTATTTGTAAAATCTAAGTGTTGATTTAGCGACAAAGCCAAAGCAACGTCTTTCAATGTTAAGCCTAAAACCTGTGCGATTTCATCGAAAGAATTGGCATATTTTCTTTGGTCGAGAAGTATTTTACAATCGGCATTTCCCAGAATGGAATTTTTTACCACCTCATTACCTATTATATCTTCTATTTCTTGAGTTACTACCATTGCCTCGCCAAAATGTTTTCGCACAGTTTTGAAAAGATACTTTATAAACTCTGCCGTACCAGATTTTGAAATAGCCTTCCAAGCCTCCTCTATAAGTATCACTTTTCTACTTTTAGCAAGCGACGGATGCCTCATTTTAGAAATAAAAGTATCCATCAATATCAGAGTAACCACAGGGAAGAGAGTCTTATGGTCTTTAATATTGTCTATCTCAAACACTATAAAACGCTTTTCGAGCAAATCAATATTTTCCTTTGCATTTAATAAGTAGTCATACATACCACCCGTGCTATACGGCCTTAATACCTGCAATAGGTTTTCTATATCAAAATGCTCTCTTTCCACCTTACTCTCTAGTAGTTTTTTCTTAAAATCATTCTTCAAGAAATCATAAAAACTATTGAACGATGGGGCTTTTTTTTGCTGAACAATTAACTCTATATAATCATTAATTGCAGTGGAAATATGAGTTTCTTCTTGGTTATTTGCTCAGTTTCGCTCTTCCAAAGGCAAAAAATTAGCGATGAAAGCTGCTCTTTTTTCTCTATTGTATAAACGCCGTCGCGCACATAAAACGGATTGAAACTAATAGGATTTTCTTCTGTGTAGGTATAATAGACCCCGTCCTTTCCTTTGGTTTCTTCGTTAATCATTTTGGTAAGACCTAGGTAACTATCGCCCACATCCACTATTACTATATGCGCATCTTGCTCATAATACTCACGCACCAAATGGTTTGTGAAAAAAGATTTTCCAGAGCCAGAGGGTCCAAGAATAAACTTATTCCTATTATTTATCCACGATTTTTTCATAGGCAAATCGGAGATGTCCACCTTTAGTGGAATAGCATTTAATCTATCGCACAATTTTATACCGAAACCTATTTCTCTGGGTTTTGCACAAGTTTCTGGATGTATAAAACATGACGCTGGCTCTAGAAAAGTGAGGAATGTCATCTCCGACGGATATTGAGATTCACCACCAGGAATACCTGCCCAATAAATATGAGGAGTAATTACACTAGTTTGTGAAACACAAATGTCCATTGAAGAGAGCTTAGCAGCAACTAATGAATTCTTCTTTATTAGATTATTATAATTTTTGTCCCATATTAAAACATTCATTGCTGCCCTTATAGGTCTTAACCCCTTGCTTACAGCCTCATTCAGAAACTGCTCGTTAAATTCTCTGTTTATAGAATTCTCCCTAGATACTGCAGATAGAGATTGTTGTTGTTTTCCACTTCTCTCCACATCTGCCAATATCTGTTTGGGGTCGTCTAAAAAGAAATATTGGTTGTAGATATGCGGATATGGGATTTCCCATGCCATAGACGAGGTATAAGACATAGGGAAGAAAATATTGTTATGTGAATACACAGGATCCTTTAAATAATTATGTACATTAGAGGGTAAAGCCTCAAGATTTCCAATTGAGAAACAACTGAGGTAATTGTCTCCCACTTTGAAATCATTATCCTCCAAATAAATATCCATCATCACTTTATTTTCTCCTCCGAACTCAAATGTCAAATACTGTTCAATGACCCCGGTCTTTTGTAGGTCTCCTAAGATCGCTTTCTTCTGAGAACGAGAAACCCCTATCCCATATTCCTTTAATATGCTAATGAATTGAGAAACCTTATCGTTAAAATCTTCCCATCTATCTTTATCCAACATATCGTTTGGAACTATTCTATTCCTGCACAATATGGATAAAAAGCTTGTTGTTTTAAGATTTTCTTTAGTTGATAAGGTGATAAAAACGTATGATTTATGATTTAAAAATTTTCTATTTTTAAAGTGATTTGAAGAAGATGAAGACAAAAAGCTTTTAGACTTAGAGTCGTCTAAAAAATTGCTATCATAGAAAATATCTTGTTTATGAACTATCGTGTATGCAGGCAAAACTCTTAATGCTCTCACCCAACAGGCATGAAAGTTTTCATAATCTTTTGTGCCAAAAGAATAGATTTCTGGCAGAGAAAGTTCTAGTGCCACTGTTATGTCGGCAAACTTGCTCACCAAACAGTCGTTTTCCCATGCCATTATAGGTAAATATTCTAATATGTTATTAGATATTTTCATCTCTATCTTCTACAATTTGGTAAATTCTCCTTGTTAGAGAAATATGTTTTACTACTTTTTTTGATGCCCAATATTGCATCAGTCCATGCTCTCCAAATTTGCTATTAAGTTTAAAACAACTACATACTGCCAATAGAAAAGCGATAATGCCAAAACATAATGCTCCCATAGCATTTAGCAGTAAGCAGAGAATAAAGCTGAATAATATTACCAGTAGTAGCGATAGAACCAGATATATTACATATTGTGCTCTAAGGCCCAGGTATTCGACAGGCTTACCTACTCCTCTATTGACCTGATATGTAGCCATCTTAAATCTTAATTTTTAATCATTACCCTATGAAGAACGCTCTAATAGCCGTAACAGCTACTATTGCAAACACACAAGAGCCAAACCAAGAGGCCGCGGTCTTTGTAGTATCAGAACTACCTGCAGACCACTTTCCATACACTTTCACTGCGCCAATAAAACCTATTACAGCACAGATTACATAAAATAAATTTGTAATGGGCTCAATGTAAGATAGTATTTCTGAGTTGGCTTTTTCAAGCGCAGCTACACCATTACCCTGAGCCATTAAGGACGTAACGTTCATCAGAACAAGTGTAGATACACTTATCCCCTTAAAGATTTTTTTCATACACTATTGGCTAAAAAATTAAACACTGAATTTTTGGACTTTTGATTTTTTTAAATCATTGCCATCCTTTTTGAAGTACATAAAATACAATAAGACTGCAACATTAAATAGAATTAATGCAACACACAAAAAGGTTAGACAAGAAGTCCAACTAACTTTTTCTAATCCAAACATGATTATTTACACTAAGAACCAAGACCTAAAACAAACGTTGAGTTCGCCTGTTTCTGATTGCAAAGTAACGATATATTTTTCTATTTTTCAAATCGTTTTAGTACAATTTAACAAATATTTACATTTGCTCGCCCTATTATTATATTAATATATTGGCCCTTCGTGTTAACATATTTTAACTATCACAGAGAAGCAAAACCACCTGATTTATAGACTTTTTTGGCGGCCCAAAAAATTATTTTGCTCGTTTTGTAGATATTTTTTAACTTTGTAGATTGTAAAAACTTTTTTGTATGGTTCTAAATTATATTTGGGCTGGTTTCTTTATAATAGCCTTTGTGGTGGCACTTATCCAATGCTTTGTATTTGGAGACACAATGATATTTGCTAAAATAGTAGATAGCACATTTGATATGTCGAAATTTGCAGTTATGGATATTGCTCTGCCGCTTGTGGGTGTAATGACTCTTTGGCTTGGCCTTATGAATATAGGTGAAAAAGCTGGTTGCGTGAGATTCCTTTCTAAAATAATTGGACCATTTTTTACACAATTATTTCCAGAAGTTCCTAAAAACCACCCTGTACACGGACAACTTTTAATGAACTTTTCGGCAAATATGCTAGGACTCGACAATGCTGCCACCCCTCTTGGGCTAAAGGCAATGAACTCGCTTCAAGAACTTAATCCAAATAAAGACACTGCGTCTAACGCACAAATTATGTTCTTGGCACTAAACACATCGGGGCTTACTCTTATACCTATTGCCATAATGGCACAAAGGTCTATACTTGGAGCTGCTAACCCAACCGATATTTTTATTCCACTTTTAATAGCCACTTATTGCTCTACTCTAATTGCTATTTTATACGTTGGAATCAAGCAAAAATTAAGATTACTAAACAAAGTTTTCATCTCTTGGATAGGTGGCATTACAGCTGCAATTGGCGGTCTTGTGTGGTATGTATCTACTCTAAGTAGAGAAGAAATGATGGTGTTCTCAAGTATATTTAGTAATGCACTACTACTTACTATTATTATAGCATTTATAGGTGGAGCACTTTACAAAAAAGTGAATGTATTTGAGGCATTTATCGATGGTGCAAAAGAAGGTTTCACCACTTGTATAAAAATTATACCCTATATGGTAGGAATGCTCGTTGGAATCGCGGTTTTTAGAGCTTCGGGAGCTATGGACCTGTTAATCATGGGAATAGAGAAAATAGTTTCAATTTTTACCGATGAAACCGAGTTTATTGGGGCTCTGCCAACAGCATTTATGAAACCTCTTTCTGGTAGTGGTGCAAAAGCCATGATGGTGGAGGCAATGAGAACCTACGGAGTAGATTCATTTGTGGGTAGACTATCTTGCCTATTCCAAGGCGCAGCCGATACCACATTTTATATAATAGCTCTTTACTTTGGCTCTGTGGGTATTAAGAAAACTCGCTACGCAGTGGGTGCAGGTCTGATAGCAGACATAGGCGGAGTAATTGCAGCAATACTTATTGGATATTTATTCTTTGCATAAAAGTTATGATAAGTTATCATTTAGAAGGTGTAGAAAAACCTAAGATTTGTACTAGAAGAACTACAAAGTGGGTGAAAGACGTGGCGGCTAAACATGGAAAAATAGTCGGTGAAATCGCCTATATTTTCTGCAGCGACGAGTACATTATAGACGTGAATAGAAAGTTCTTAAATCACGACTATTACACAGATGTGATTACATTTGATTATAGTGAAGGCAAAAAGATTGCGGGCGATATCTTTATTTCACTTGACACCGTGAAAACAAATGCCGAAGCATTTAATCAAGACTATTATAACGAACTAGAAAGAATTATTATACATGGCATTCTTCACCTTTGTGGCTTCAAAGACAAAGAACCAAAGGATAAGGAAGAAATGACATATCAAGAAGACGAAGCTATTAAATTACTTATAAAACCGCTTAAGAAATGACGTTTGAATATGATGTAATAGTAGTAGGAGCTGGTCACGCAGGTTGCGAGGCAGCAGCTGCAGCAGCAAATATGGGCTCACGCACATTGCTTATTACAATGGACA
>CALDPN010000181.1 GCA_937911235.1 uncultured Bacteroidales bacterium | reverse complement strand
AATAGAACGCAAAGTAAGGCAAGCACTCGTAGGGCTTTGCTTAAAGCCCCACTCATAATTGTATTGTTATAAAATCTTTTCATATTGTGTATTTTTTATTTTTCTTACTAAGGTTCTTTTACTGTCTTACAACAGGTTCGTCACAATCTTCTAGTTCATCTTTCAGCGTAATGGTTGCTGTTTTGGTATCTTCGCCGCCAGGAGAAGTTGTGCCGCAAGCATTACCTTCATCATCAACTTCAATAGAAGCGCTAATTTGGTATGGAATACTCAATGTGTTATCACCATTACCACCTACTGCCCAACCATTTGGACGAGGAAGTTTGATTGCATAAGTGTTGTTATTTTCTTTAACCTCGCCACCAGCTGCTGTAATAGCAGAATAGTCTATGGTATAGGTATAGCCACTAGGTGCTTGCACACTCACAAGAGCAGTTTGCCAAGGAGTAACATCTTGATTTGTAGGAGATACTAAGAATATCAGTGCCTCGCCTTTTAATCCATCTAGTGCAGTGCTTAAGTTTGTAATACGAGATGGAATCCAGTTTTTAATATCCGATATAGAGTTATCGTGAGTTATAGCAGAACCACAATTCTCTCCATAGCCAAAGTAACCAATAGCCTGAGAACCTGTACATGAGCTAGTAGCACCACGACCTACGTTTGTATTATTATTAAATGGAATCATTTGATTTTCACGGTAAATAGGTGTGGTATTAGTGCCAATTGCACCAAGGTCTGCTTTGTAAGCATCTACCATTGCATTTACTTTTGCAGATGTAAGTACACCGCCATCTGCAGTATAGGTAGCCCATTTTTCTTTAACAAGTGAAACAAAGCATGGGTCGTTTAGAAGACCGCCTGTAATGCTTGTTCCACCCCCAGTAAACCAGAATGGTGCAGGGAATGCGTCACTATAAACACCACCATTTTGGATAAGTAGTCCAGAAGTAGAGTTTGCACCTTTACCAGAAATGTTAGCTGCAGCATTGTTGAAACTCAACTCTTGGTCCCAAAGAGGTACAGCTTGAATTTTATAACCTTGACCTTTGCAACTGAAAATGCAACTTGCACGGTATGCGTCTAGGTTTTTGGTAAACTCGTTTAGAATAAACCAGTCTGCCCAGCTATCGTAATCGATAATTGCACGCACTTGTTCGTAGTTTTTAGCTTCTAATGCAGTTTCAAAGTCTTCGAAACGTTGTTTAATGGTTTCTACTGTACCCGACCAGCTACCGCCAGCATCTACAATGTCTTCTTTTTCTGGATATTCAATTTCGAATAATTGGTCTACGGTAGTGCCGTATGTACCAATGCCTTTTTTACCAGTTCTTGAGGTTGCGAAGGTTTTTTCATCGCTTTCTTCGTCGTTACCATCAACATAACGGTCTGCAACGTCTGTTTTATCCCATTTTACAATAAAACCTGTACCGTCTACGATGTTTACACGTTTTTCGTTGGCTGTAATTTTATCCATGAATACATAAACACCTTTGTATTCACCGTCTACTACAAGTTCTACATAGGTAGAGTGAACACCCCAGTCATTTGGACGCATTTTTTGATAAAGGTCAAATACCAAGCGGTTACGAATCATAGATGGGTCGGCTGACGCAGCATACATTACCCAGTCTTTGTCGTTAGCATCATAGTTTTCGCCAAGAATATTAAGCATTTTAGCTTTTTTGGTTTTCACGTAATCGTGACGGCTTTTGTCGAATACACAAGAGTCTTGACCAGAAACGAATGCGTAAGATTTCTTCTTGAAGTTTAGTGAAGAAGAACCACGGTAGTTCATACGAGCTTTTTTGTCGTAAAGAACTTGGTCTCCTTTTTTAATAATTACGTCAACAGATATTTTTTCTTTCATATCACTTGCCACTGCAGATGGATATTTTTTACCAGCAACAGTACATTCATCTGGGAAACCTACATTGTTGGTATTAACCATTACGATAGGTAGGTTTGAGGTAAATGAGTAAGATGTTCCACCTGTGTTGGTTACTTGAATAGCATTTGAAGTAGCCGTGCCTTTGCCATCGCCGTAGGTTACTACGCAACGATACCAACCTGCTTCGCGAGTACGAATGTTGTTGATACCCTCGCCAGATTTGTAGGTTGTATATGTGCCGTTTTGGCTAGCAGATTTTTGCCATTCAAAACTTACTACTTCTTTGCCACAAATGTTAGCGTCTTTTACGTATAGTGGCACAAAGTCTGCAAAGTTATTGCCATTGAACATTGCATCGCCCGAAGCACGCACCACCACAGGAGTGTTGATGTTCCAACCGCGATTTACGTTTGATGGAGTTTCATCCATTACAAAGTAAAGGTCAGCGTCCATATCCACTAGTTGAGTAGCATAGGTGTGAGTATGAAAACCACCGTAACCTTTGTCGTTAGGAGCGTGTACGGTAAAGTAATAGTCATTTTCAATAGCAGTTTTGCTTACTACGAAACCATACCATTTATAACCGTCTTTATCTGTGCAGGTTTTTTCTGCAGCTTTACCACCTTGGTTGTATTGTTGGTAATCGCCAGGTAATGAGGCAAATTCTTTGTAGAATAAATCACCACCTTTTGACGCATCAGAGTTTTGGTCTTTATGATAGAATTGATCGTATGCAGTTTCTTTCTTAATAGGACGACGTACCCAAACATAAAGGTCGTCTTGTACTTTAATGGTAATAGTGGTTGAACAACCATTGTAGGTAGCTTGAACGTGGTAAGTACCATTTTCTTTAGCAGTAAACACTACCGATGCTCCTGTTCTGGTATTAAGATCTCCACCATCTAAAGCCACCCAAGTGGTAGATGCACCTTTGTCTGACGTTAACGTAGTGCTACCATTTGGTTGGAAAGAGGTGTTACCGGTGATGGTAGGTTTGTTGTTGGTTTCTGTAATGGTGAATGCGGCAGAAGGAGTTGCTACACCACAACTGTTAATAGCATATAGAGTAAATTTATCAGCTATTGTTAAGCCCGAAATATTTCCATTGGCATCAATAGCACTTGGGTCAAGCGGATCGTTATTTACTCCTATTTTATATGAATAATTTGAGTTGTAATTGGTAATTTGGATTTTACCATATTGTGTGAAATCGTTGCCACATTTAATAATGTTGTTGACAACCTGCACAGTAGGAGTAGCAGGAGCCTCATGTGTTGTAAAATCTAAAGTTGATGTGGTAGCTTTTCCGCCATCACAACCTGTAAGAGTTAAGTTTACAGTACCTGGCTTGTTGATAGTCATGGTATATACTGCACCACTTGCAAGGTTGTTACCATCTCTAATTTCTATATTACCAGTCCAATCACCTCCCCATTGAGATTCTTTCGCTGTTGAACCTTTGTATGTAAGTCTTACTGATACTTCATCACCAGGGCAATATTTATCTTTTGGGTCACTAATAATTTCCCAATAAAGACCAGCAATAGGTTCACAAACCTCTGTCCATTTAGCATAAAGGGTAATAGCTGAGGTATAATCAGTTGCTCCTAGCGATGTTACAGCATTTCCTGTACAAGCAGAATTTGTAAACCAGCCTACAAATGTATAACCAGCTTTAGTTGCTGTTTTTAATTCTGTTGCTGTTCCATAAGTATGCGTTGTTGGATAACCGTTTGCATGAGTGCCAGAGAAATTTGCACCATCTTGGTCTTTGTAGGTAATGGTGTATTGATTGGCTGTCCATTGAGCATAAAGAGTTGCAGCAGCATTAGTTGTATAAGTTCCACCTTTTGCGTATGAAGTACCAGAACCGTCTGCTTTTGTATTCCAA
>CALDPN010000180.1 GCA_937911235.1 uncultured Bacteroidales bacterium | reverse complement strand
TCGGCAGATTCTTCCAACTCTGTTAATAGTTTTTCTATCTCTTCCACCTTTTCTAATGTGCTATTATATTGTTCCAGTTCTTCGCCACTAAGTGAAGATTTAGAACAACTTAACATAAATGTTAGTACTAATAAGGATACTAAATAAACTGCTTTTTTCATTCGTTAACTTTTATAACACAAAGG
Source organism: uncultured Bacteroidales bacterium (assembly GCA_937911235.1). GTDB lineage: Bacteria > Bacteroidota > Bacteroidia > Bacteroidales > Paludibacteraceae > Enterocola. The sequence continues at coordinate 2,993 of CALDPN010000180.1, read as the reverse complement.
TAACGTTTGCATTAATACGAGTCAAAGTCCTTTTTAGTCCTTGTTTTTATGGTATAATTAATTCACTTTATATTTTGTTCTGTAATAAACTTTATTTGGCACTACTGCCTCTACTTCAATCCAAAGATAATTGGTATATCTCATGCGTTCGTTTTCAAATGCTAGATAGATGGTCTTTGCTCCTTTTGTGGCAATACGACCATTGCAAGATTGTGTACCGATAGTTGAATAATCTACATCATAGTTGAGATTTGAAGCAGATTTTGTTCCATCTTGAAATTGTTTTGCTTGAGATTGATTGCGGAAAACATACATATTACAATATGCATCCTCTTCTCTGATAGGACGATTGTCGTCTAGTAGAGTATTTAGCAATCCATTACTAGTGCTTTTTTCATAAAGCGGTAACCCCAAAAATTTGATGCGTTTGTATGAACGAGTAAGGTTGTCGTGAAACTGCCCATCCTCAGAACGATTACTTTCACTAGTTGCTATACGCATCGTGTAGAGAATATCGGTAGCACCAGCTGGAACTTGCACAGCAACTAACGCCTTAGAATTTCCAGAAAATGAAGCTTTAATTTGACCACGTAAAGTAAATTTGCGAGGTTCATCAAAGCATTTACGCATAGTAATACCAGGAACACCTACCGCACCAATATCGCCTTTATTGCATTCCACTTTTTTAGAATAAATAGCAGGACGATTGGAAATATCTGATGTGTTCTCAGGGCGATAACTCAAAAAAACGCTTGCATATTGTTTTCCATTTGGAGTGATTTCAATTAGATAAACACCTGTATTTGAAATTCTAAGAGAGTCTGAAATTTTACTTTTTGTGTACGATTTAATAAGTCTTTCAGTATCGGAATTGTAAAGTTTTGTAGTAAGACTAGAAGATGCATCTATCTTAATATAGAACTTTTCACCCTTCTTCAAATACACAGGATAGTAAGTACGTTCTGTAAATAGTTGTTCTGGTATTTCTACAAGACTTACCCCTTTCAATTGCAATATCGTCTTTTCTGCAAATTGCTCAACTTGCTTTTTATAATTATTAATACGCATTACTAGTGAATCACAGTGCATAATTGTAGCCACATTCATTCCCTCATCGTTGTAGTCGTATTTTAAATTTTTGGCTTTTGTTAGTAGTTCAATAACAACCTCATGTGTAGGTGAAATACTTGCTTTTCTACCTAGTGATTCTACTTCCTGAAGTGCAGTAAGCGCCTTATTGTAACGATAAGTCTCTCTTTCAGAAAGACTTACACTGGCATCTGTTGTTCTTGCACTATCAGCACAACTATATAGTACAGCGGAAACAAGTATGAGAAAGGTATATTTTATTATTTTCATATTAATGAGCATTGTTGTAAACTTTATTCAAAGTTAACGTTTGTATAAATAAGAGTCAAAGTCCTTGTTAGTCCTTATTTTGGCAGAGTTGAATAAGGTAACGAAGTAGAGATAATTTTTTTATAAATTTGCAGAATCGGCAAGAATATGTATATTTGTGATAGGATTATAATATATTATGTTTTCTGAGTCGTCGTCTTCTGCTTTTATACAGTCGGGGCCAATTTCTAATAAATGGTCCGAAATAACCCTTTTGCAAGTGCGATCTCGCAATGCGCTTTATACGGGTATTAGGCATGGTAGAAAGTTTCTTATCAAGGCCATAAAACCCGTGTATGGTGATGCTGTGACTAGTCCATATGCTACGCAAAGCAAGGTGTTGCACGAAAAGGAATTTCGTTTGGGCATACTTTTAAATCATCCCCACATTATGAGTACCTACTCGTTAGAAGAAGTGGAAGATTTAGGATTATGTATTGTGGCAGAGTGGATAGAGGGTGTTACGTTGGGAAAATGGTTGTTGACCAAACCCTCGTTAGCTGCACGTCGTCGCGTACTGATGCAGATTTTAGATGCGCTAGCATACATTCATAGTTTGCAATTGGTGCACCACGATATTAAATTAGATAATATCATGATTACCACCAATGGTAGTAATGTAAAACTAATTGATTTTGGTCTTTCTAATACCGACGATACCGTACTTACCGAAAGCAATGATGTAAGAAAAGACATTGTGGGTGTAGGTAAACTCATGGGGCGTATGTTTCCGCATCGCTATCCACTCATTAAGCGTCGCTGTATGCAAGGGGCGTATGCACACATTGGTGCGTTGCGTAAGGCTATTTTGCGTCGTAGTCAAATAGTAAAGTGGCTGTATGCGTTGCTATTAGTAGTGCTGGTTTTGTTGTGTGCTGCATTAATAAACGACCGTGTTAAGGAGAAAGTAAAAAAACAAGAAATACTAGAGTATGTCAAAAATCAGGTGGATATAGATATCAGTAAAATGTATGCTCTAGTAGAGAGTAAAAATACATATGTAGAGGCCTGCCAGGCGCTTGGTGCAATAGATGTCTTATCTAAACGCGATTCGCTTGTAAATTTGTATGCCGACGATCCTGCTTCTGCCATTTTTGTAGGTTCTGTTTGGGATCAATATTTTACATCTAAGTACAATACATTGCTAAAAGAGGTCTCTACCAACCGTATCAAGTGGCCGTATCCTTACTGATTCGATAAAAAAACAGCTGCACCTTGGGGTAGGTGCAGCCGATGACTTAATTATTTTATGTTAGCGTTAAGCCCACTTGTTCTGAAAAATTTTCTTTACATTATTTTCCAGCTGCAGCAATAGTACTGCTGTTATCTGCCAATGCGCTATCGCTAGCGTTTGCTACTTGTACGCCAATACCATACATGTCGGCAATTTTCTTTTCAAAGTTACCCACTTGCATGTTGCCAACAATTTTTAATTCGCCACCTTTAGCTCCTTCTGCACGGATAGATGCAAGTGTAGCTTCGTCATCAGCAAAACCAGCTTTGCAGCTTATGTTTTTGTACACGCGTAATGTTGCCCCAAAAGCTTTTTTAAACTCTGCTTTAAGGGTTTTTACTTTCATGTTTCCTGTTAATTT
>CALDPN010000179.1 GCA_937911235.1 uncultured Bacteroidales bacterium | reverse complement strand
CATAGAACCTACAGCTTGAATAGCGAAGCAAACGCCTACCCAGTTTCCTGCGTCTTGGAATGCAGGAGCTGAAGCGTTGATGCCGTCCCAACCAAAGCATTGAGATGCGATAGCACCGTTTGAGTATGTCCACATAAATAGGAATGCAGCCCAACAGAAGAATTGTACTAGACCTACAGTCCAGAATGCAGAAGGAGCGTTGATTAAAAGTTTAATAAAGCCTGCATCTTCTTTTTCCTCTTCTTCTTTAATGCCGTGGAATTCTGCGTATTCTTTTGGGTCAAGTTCTTTAACTGTGAAGAATGTGTATAGCACGCAGAAAATAAGAAGTGCTGCACCTACATAGAAACTCCATTTTACAGAGTCTGGTACAGTGCCTTCTGGAGCTGTGTTGGCAATGCCAATCCATGTGAATAGGATAGGGAAGATATAGCCAGCAAGGCTACCTGCGTTGCAAAGGAATGATTGGATAGAGTATGCTAGACCTTTTTGCTCTTCGTTTACCATGTCGCCTACCATCATTTTAAATGGTTGCATAGCAATGTTGATAGAAGTGTCTAGGAACATAAGTGAGAACAAACCAAACCACATTGCTGCGTTAAGGCCTAAGAATAATGATTGGGTAAATGTGAAGTTACCTGCGTTTGGAAGTAGAATCATTACAAGGATAGCAATGATAGCACCTACAAGTAAATATGGTTTGCGACGACCAAGGCTGCACCATGTTTTGTCTGAATATTTACCAATGATTGGTTGTACAATCATACCCATAAGTGGAGGTAGAATCCAGAAGAATGAAAGTTGGTGTGGGTCTGCGCCCAATGTTGCAAAAATACGGCTTATGTTTGCACTTTGAAGTGCATAAGCTATTTGCACGCCAAAGAATCCAAAACTTAGGTTGAATAGTTTAGCAAATGATAAGTTTGTTTTGTTGTTCATAATTTATATGGTTTAGTTTAGCTCAACTATGAGTGCAGATTTACCTTTAATAGTAAGGCCATCTGCAAGGTTAAAGGTTTCGCCTGTTACTACGTCTTTTGCTGAGGTGAAATCTTTAATTACTTCTGCATAACGTTCTAGGCTGATTTTGCGGTCTGCTTCTTCGTTGTTGAAGATACATAGAACGGTTTGGTCTTCGTTGTAACGAGCATAGAAATAAATGCCGTCGTATGGAATAAATTGTTTCATTTTTCCATTGTGAAGAGCTGTTGCAGTTTTTCTATAATTTAATAGGGCACGGGTGTAGTTGAAAATGTCGTTTTCTACATCTGTACGTCCTTCTTTTGTGAATGCGTTGCGTTCATCTTCAGCCCAACCTCCAGGGAAGTCGAAGCGGTGACCTTCGTAGTTACCTGGTATGCCGTCAATCATAATTTCTGTACCAGCATAGATTTGTGGATAACCACGGGTGGTAAGAAGCATAGCAATGCCCATTTTGTATTTCTTAGCGTCACGTTTTACTGCAGTAGAGAAGCGGTCGATGTCGTGGTTGTCTAAGAAGTTCATAATGTTGTCTACGTCTGGATATGCAAAGTCTTGTGCATAGTGAGCGTAGAAACGTGCTAGACCGAAGTCCCAACTTTCTCTTTCGTTGAATGCTGCGTGTAGGTGGTCTTTAAGCACAAAGTCCATTACACTAGGAAGTTGAGAATCAAATCCGTCTTTATTGTTGTTGCCAGATTGGTAGTATGAAATTTCAAGTGGAGATTTCACCCAGCATTCGCCCACGATATTCATATTTGGATATTCGTCGCGGAATGTTTTAATCCAGTTTGCAGCCACATTGATGTCGTTGTATGGATATGTGTCTACTCTAATGCCGTCTACATCTGCATATTCAATCCACCAGATATAGGCTTGAGATAGGTAGCGGAATAGTTCTGGGTTTGTAAGGTCAAGGTCTGGCATATTGCCTGCAAACCAACCATCTTGAAGGATTTTTTTGTCGATATCAGAAGCGTGTGGGTCTGTCCATGCAGTCATACGGTAGTTTGAACCTGTAAAGTTTGGCCATTTGTGGAACCAGTTTTCTGCAGGAAGGTCGCCGCACCACCAGTGTGAACTACCGCAGTGGTTTGGAACTACGTCTATGATAAGTTTAACACCATATTTATGGCAGCTATCTGCTAGGTTTTTGTAATCCTCATTTGTACCCATACGTGGGTCTACTTTATAGTAGTCGCCAGCAGAATAGTGTGGGTATGAGAATTGTGTGTCGTTGTTGTCGAAGAAAGGAGTAATCCAAAGAGCAGTACAACCAAGGTCTGCAATGTATGGAACTTTTTCTATTACACCTTTTAAGTCGCCACCATGACGCTCGCCAAGGTTTGAGCGGTCTACTTTTTGGTGATAACCTTTTACGTTGTCGTTTTTAGGGTCGCCATTTACAAAGCGGTCTGGCATAAGAAGATATACAGCGTCTTTTGAAGAGAAACTTTCTCTAAGAGCAGAATTTTCTTTTCTTGCTTTAAGCTCGTATTTGTAAGAAGCTACACGTTTTTTGTTTTTCTCGAAACGAATGGTCATAGTGCCTGGTTTTGTGGTAGGCTCTATGTTCACATAAAGGAAAATGTAGTTTGGATTGTCGGTTAAAACTTTTCTGCTAATGCTAACACCTTCGTAATTAATTACTGGCTCTGTTTCTGAAATGTTTTTACCGTGAATAGCAATTTGAAGCTCTTTTTGAGCCATGCCAACCCACCAGTTAAGTGGTTCTACATGTTGTATTTTATAACATGTAGCAAATGAGCTGCTAAACAGTCCTAAAACTACTAATAATAGTAAAGATTTTTTCATCTATATAAATTTATTTGGTTGATTCTCTAATTACTAGGCTTGTGCGAATAACGCTGTGGTTTACTTCGCGTAGGTTGTTGCCATCTTTGATTCTACTAATAAGAAGTGTACATGCTTTCACACCCATGTCGTAACCATTTTGTTCAATGGTAGTAAGTGCAGGGTCGCATGCTTTGGCTACTTCGCCATCGCCAAATCCACAGATAGAAATGTCTTCAGGAACAGAAAGACCACTTCTTTTAACTGCATATAGTACGCCTGAGGCAGTGTCGTCGTTGATACAGAAGAATGCATCTGGGCGATTTTCCATTTTTAGAACTTCAGGTGTAAGTTTTATAGCTTTGTCTTTGGTGTCGCATTCAAAAATAAGGCTTCTGTCAACAGGAAGTGAGTGAGAGCGTAAGGCGTCGGTGTAGCCGTTTTCTCTGTTTTTAGAAATTTCCATGTTTGAAGGAGCAGAGAAGAATGCAATGCGTTTGCAACCCGTTTTAATTAGGTGTTCTACTGCCATATATGCGCCATTGTAGTCGTCGGTAACCACGCGGTCTGTTTTAAGCTCTGTGCAGATGCGGTCGAAGAATACAAGAGGAATATTATCTTCCATTAAGTCTTTGTAATGGCTAAAGTCTGTGGTAGATTTAGAAAGTGAAGCGATAACGCCGCAAACACGAGCAGATTGTAGTGTTTCCAAACTCTTAACTTCTTTTTCAAAGTCTTCTGATGTTTGACATATAATAACAGATAGTCCGTGTCTATTTGCGGTGTCTTCGATACCTGCGAATACACATGAGAAGAAGTGGTGTACAATTTCTGGAACTATTACACCAATAATATTAGTCCTTTTTGTTTTAAGACTAAGTGCGATAGCGTTAGGTCTGTAATGATGCTCTTTTGCATATTGACTTACTAACTCTTTAGTTTTCTTGCTAATATCAGGATGGTCCTGAAGTGCTCTAGATACTGTTGAAATAGAAATGTTTAGAGCTCTAGCAATGTCCTTTATGGTAACTTGAGATTTCATGTTATATAAAGTTATGAGGTTTTCAAACGTTTACAATATTTAACAAGTTACAAAAATATTCTTTTTTTTTGAAACTATCAAGTAATATTTATGCTTTTTTGGAACCTTTAATATTTATAAATTTATTATCTTTGCAAGAAGTTGTAAAATTGAATAAATGTTAAACAAAAAAATAATAAAATTATGGCAAAAAAAGCATTATTAATGATTTTAGATGGATGGGGTATCGGTAATAAAGGTAAAGCCGACGTTATTTATAACACTCCAACTCCATATTGGGATAGTTTAATAGCAAATTATCCAAACTCTCAACTTGCAGCATCTGGTGAAAATGTTGGTTTGCCAGACGGACAAATGGGTAACTCAGAAGTGGGTCACTTGAATATTGGTGCAGGTCGCGTGGTTTATCAAGACTTAGTAAAAATCAATAAAGCATGTCAAGATAACTCAATTTTAGAAAACCCAGAAGTGGTGAGAGCATTCTCTTACGCTAAAGAAAATGGTAAATCTGTTCACTTAATGGGTCTTGCTTCAAATGGTGGCGTGCACAGCTCATTTGATCACCTATTTAAACTATGTGATATTGCTAAACATTACGAAATTGAAAATACTTTCATCCACTGCTTTATGGACGGTCGTGATACCGACCCAAAAAGTGGTAAAGGTTTCATCGAAGAACTAGAAGCACACACTGCAAAATCTGCTGGTAAAATTGCTTCTATCGTGGGTCGTTACTATGCTATGGACCGTGACAAACGTTGGGAACGCGTGAAAGTGGCTTATGATCTTCTTGTAAATGGCATTGGCGAAGCTGCTACTGATATGGTGGCTGCTATGGAAAAATCTTACGCAGAAGGTGTAACTGACGAATTTGTTAAACCAGTTGTAAATGCAAATGTTGATGGTAAAATTAAAGAAGGCGACGTGGTTATCTTCTTCAACTACCGCAACGACCGTGCAAAAGAATTAACAGTAGTGCTTACACAACAAGATATGCCAGAGGCAGGTATGATGACTATTCCAGGTCTTCAATACTACTGTATGACTCCATACGATGCTTCATTTAAAGGTGTTTATATCTTATTTGATAAAGAAAATGTTCAAAATACTCTAGGTGAATATCTTTCTTCTCTAGGTAAAAAACAATTACACATTGCTGAAACAGAAAAATATGCTCACGTAACATTCTTCTTTAATGGTGGTAGAGAAACTCCATACGAAGGTGAAGATAGAGTACTTATTAATTCTCCTAAAGTGGCAACATACGACCTTAAACCAGAAATGAGTGCGTATGAAGTAAAAGATGCTTTAGTGGTTGAAATTAATAAAAATGTATATGACTTTATCGTTGTTAACTATGCAAATGGCGACATGGTAGGTCACACAGGTGTTTACGAAGCTATTGAAAAAGCAGTAGTTGCAGTAGATAAATGTGTAGAAGAAACAGTGGAAGCAGCTAAAGCTAACGATTATGAAGTTATCATCATTGCAGACCACGGTAATGCAGACAATGCTGTAAATGAAGACGATAGCCCAAATACAGCTCACTCATTGAATCCAGTTCCATGTGTATATGTTACAGAAAATAAAGATGCTAAAGTTAGTGATGGTATTTTAGCTGACGTAGCACCTTCTATTCTAAGCATTATGGGCTTGGAACAACCAAAAGAAATGACCGGAAAAAATTTATTAGGATAAAAAACTGCAAATTATTTTGTAGTTAAGAAAAATATTTTTACCTTTGCAGTCCGAATATTGTAAGAAAATAGAAAAAGTAAAAATATAATCCTTATGAAACGTACATTTCAACCTTCTAACAGAAAGAGAGCAAACAAACACGGTTTCCGTGAAAGAATGGCAACAGCTAATGGTCGTAGAGTATTAGCAGCACGCCGCGCTAAAGGCAGAAAAAAATTAACAGTATCTGACGAAGCTGCTCTAAGAAAATAAATTTTTAAAGTTAGAATTTAAAAAAGAGATAAAAAGGACTGCATATTTGCAGTCCTTTTTTCGTTATACAAACATTATGATAACATTTATAATCTGTTTTGCGCTTTTGGTGTTGGCATACTTTACTTACGGAAAGTTTGTAGAGAATATTATGCAGCCAGATGCAGATAGAAAGACTCCAGCTTATACCATGACAGATGGTGTGGACTATGTGCCTATGCCTGCGTGGAGAATGTTTATGATTCAATTCTTAAATATAGCGGGGCTTGGACCTATCTTTGGCGCCATTATGGGTGCTAAGTTTGGTACATCTGCATACATTTGGATTGTGATAGGCTGTATTTTTGCAGGTGCTACTCACGATTATGTGGCAGGAATGTTGTCGCTTAAACATGGTGGAGAGAGTCTGCCAGATTTAATAGGTAGGTATTTGGGAAAGAAAACCATGAATGTGGTGAGGGTATTTTCTATAGTGCTAATGATACTTGTGGGCGTGGTGTTTATGAGCGGCCCTGCAGGACTACTAGAAAATCTTACTTCTATAGATTCTTTCACATGGACAGTAATAATTTTTGTTTACTATCTGCTAGCGTCAATGCTACCTATAGACAAAGTTATAGGTAAGGTTTACCCTCTTTTTGCTCTTGCTCTTATTTTTATGGCGGTGGGTATTATGTTTCAACTTGTAATGCATTGGCCTTCAATACCAGAGGTTTGGGATGGAGTGGGAAATACTCATCCAAATGCAGAAAATGTCCCTATTTTCCCAATGCTTTTCATAAGCATTGCTTGTGGTGCCATTTCTGGTTTCCATGCCACTCAGTCGCCAATGATGGCACGTTGCATGACAAATGAGAAACAAGGCAGACCTATTTTCTATGGAGCAATGATAGTGGAAGGTATAGTGGCTCTTATTTGGGCTGCAGCCGCAAACTATTTCTTTATGCAAAATGGTAAAGATGTATCTAATGCTGCAATCATAGTAAACGACATTACAAAACACTGGCTTGGCGCTATAGGTGCAGTGGTGGCAGTGCTTGGTGTTATCTTTGCTCCTATTACTTCTGGCGATACAGCGTTTCGCTCGGCAAGACTTATTGTGGCAGATATGCTAAAAATGCCTCAACAAAAGATTAAAAACCGTTTGATTATTTGTGTGCCATTGTTTGTAGTGGCTGCAGGTATATTGTGGTATAGTTTGGCCGACAAACAAGGTTTTGATATTATTTGGCGTTATTTTGCATGGTCAAACCAAACACTTTCGGTATTTACCCTATGGGCAATGACAGTTTATTTGTATAATAACAAAAGAAAATATACCTTAGTAGCATTAATTCCAGCACTATTAATGACTATGGTAACAGTGCTATACATTTTAATAGCACCAGAAGGTTTTACATTACCTTATAATATAGGACTAGCAATAGCCACCCTTTGTGTGCTATTAGTGTTGGGAGGGGTGTTTTATAGAATAAAAAAGAGTAATAAATAATAAAAAACAAAAGATATGTTGTACGAACCAAAACACGTGGCCTTATGTATGGATGAGGCTGAAAGAAAAATAGCTTTAGAGTTTTCTGAAGGTTATAAAGAGTTCTTAAATGTGGCTAAAACAGAACGTGAATCTGCTGCATACGCTGTGAAAGTGGCCGAGGCTGCAGGTTACAAACCATATACCTGGGGACAAGCACTTAAAGCAGGCGACAAGGTTTATTACTTAAATAGAAATAAATCTGTGATTCTTGCTGTGATTGGTACAGATGATATTGCTGCAGGAGTGAATATTATGGCTGCTCACATTGATACTTGCCGTTTAGATTTAAAACAAAATCCACTTTATGAGCAAAGCGAAATAGCATATTTCAAAACTCACTACTATGGTGGTATTAAAAAATATCAATGGGTAGCTATTCCACTATCTTTACACGGTGTGGTAATACTATCTAATGGTGAAAAATACGAAATTTGCATTGGTGAAGAAGAAAATGATCCAGTTTTCTATGTAACAGACCTTCTTCCTCACCTAGCACAAGACCAAATGAAACGTGCTGCAAATGAGATTATTAAAGGTGAAGAACTAAATATTCTTGTAGGTTCTCTTCCACTAGAGGACACAAAAGAAAATGCAGTGAAAAAACAAGTTTTAAAACTGCTTAACGACAAATATGGTTGGTGCGAAAAAGACTTCCTTTCTGCAGAACTAGAAGCAGTGCCAGCTCTTAAAGCAAAAGATGTGGGTTTAGACCGCAGTATGATAGGTGCATACGGTCACGACGACAGAGTATGCTCTTATACTGCACTTCAAGCTATGCTAGAACTTGAAAATCCTGCTCGCACAGCAATTTTAGTGCTTGCCGACAAAGAAGAAATAGGTAGTATGGGCAACACAGGTCTTGAGTCTGCTTATATGCGCTACTTCATTGAAGATATTTCTGAAACCCTAGGTGCAAAACCACGCGTGGTGTTCTCAAATTCTCAATGTCTTTCTGCCGACGTAAACTCAGCATACGACCCAACTTTCCCAGATGTATTTGAAGCAGCAAACTCTTCATTTATGAATCGTGGTGTGGTAATTACCAAATTTACAGGTGCTAGAGGTAAGAGTGGTTCTTCTGATGCTAACGCAGAATTTATTGCTGGTCTTCACGCTAAACTAGATAGAAACAACGTAGTTTGGCAAACAGGCGAACTTGGTCGTGTAGACCTTGGTGGCGGTGGCACCGTGGCTGCTTATATTGCAAACCTAAACGTAGATGTAGTGGACGTGGGTGTGCCAGTGCTTTCAATGCATGCACCATATGAGCTTGTCTCAAAACTTGATGTTTACATGACCTACAAAGCTTTTAAAACATTTGTGCAATGAAAATAGGTATTATCGTGGCTATGAGCAAGGAGTACGAGCTACTTCAAGGCATAGAATTTCCACAACACGAAATAAAACTAGTGCGTAGCGGGATAGGCAAAGTAAATGCCGCTATGTCTGCTATAGAACTTATCAATGACTTCAACCCAGATTTAGTAATAAACAGTGGAGTGGCAGGAGGTATTGATACTTGCCTTAATGTGGCCGATTTAGTTATTGGTACAGAAACTTGTTATCACGACTTTTATGCAGGTGAGGTAACAGACCACTTAAAAGAACTAGGTTTTGAGAAGTTTATTGCAGGTGATGAAAAGGTGTTGAATGTGGTTAAAACACTGGCCGAAGGCAGAAAAGACGTGAAATTTGGTCTTGGATGTACTGGCGACCAATTCATTACTACAAAAGAAGAACTTTTCAAGATTAAGGAAAAATTCCCAGAGGCGCTTTTTGTGGATATGGAGTCGAACTCTATTGCTCATGTGTGTGCAAAAATGAATAAGCCATTTGTGAGCCTACGTATAATTAGCGATACTCCTTGGGTGGAAGACCACGCAGAGCAATATGCCTCATTTTGGACAGACGCTCCACAAAAGAATTTTGAATTACTTAAAAATATCTTACAAGCTTTATAATTATGCATCAATTTTATGCCCCTGATATAGAAAAAAATCCAGTGCTGCCTGCAGAGGAGTCGCATCACGCTGTGAGGGTGCTTCGTTTGCAAGCAGGAGACTCTGTTATTGTACTTGATGGTAAAGGAAAATCATTTTTAGCTACTATATCGGTGGCTGATTCAAAGGCTTGTATGCTAAACTCACTAGAGCTTCAAAAAGAATCTCAAAGTAGGGGTTATAGACTTCATATTGCTATAGCTCCTACCAAAAATATGGATCGTTTGGAGTGGTTTGTAGAAAAGGCGGCTGAAATAGGAATTGATGAAATTAGTCCTATTTTCTGTAGATTTTCAGAAAGAAAAGTGCTTAAAAATGAAAGATTGGAAAAGATTTTAGTGTCTGCTATGAAACAATCTATTCAGCCTTTCTTAACTAAACTGAACGAGCCTCAAAGCATAAAAGACTTCCTTAAAAACGCCACTGCCGACCAAAAGTTTATAGCACATTGCCACGAGGCGGACAAGAAATTGCTTTCGCGCACTGTGGAAGCAGGCAAAGAGGTGCTTATCTTAATAGGGCCAGAAGGCGACTTCTCTGAAGAAGAGGTAGCACTTGCCATGGAAAAAGGATTTATTCCTGTAAGTTTGGGTGAAAACAGACTCCGAGTAGAAACCGCCGCTTTATATTCTTGTGCAACGGTTGCATTGGTTAATGAACTAATATAATTTTAATTTCCATTCCTTGAACATTGTCATAAGTTGTGGATTCTTCTCATTCATTAATCTCGCCTTCTCTTTGGCTGTGAGGCTGAGGTTGTTTGCAGCAGATTTATCAAGATTTATAACAACATTTATGTAATCGTTCTTTACGTCGTTGCATAAGTGTTGTTTTAGTAATTCCATGTTTTCTTGTAGTTTGTGTTCTACAATACTACTGGTAACGGTAACTTTTACTTCTGTACCGTTTATTTCTGGCTCTTTACTGAAAATATAGTGAATATCAGGTAGTTGTGGTATTCTTTTTGAGAATGTTAGCCAAGAAGCACCTAGTTGGTCTGCTGTGAAGGTGTTGTTTCTTAAGTTTTGGTTTTGGGCATTGTTGTCTTCTGCACCTGCGTTTCTGCCAAGCAGAAGTTTGCTTAATTTTCCTTTGTTGTCACTATTTATAATAGTGGTTTTCTTTGGTGGAGCAGGGGCTTCTTCTGCTTTTGGCATTGGAGCTGTAGGCATAGGTTTTGGCTGCGCAGATTGAGTCTGTGCTTGTTGGGTTGCTACAGCATTTACAGTAAAGAATGGTAGAATAGCAGATTTGTTGTTTTTCTTCCTTAGGAATTTACTTTTTTTTTTACATCCATAAGTTGACACATACGGATGATAAGAAGTTCTAGAAGAAGTCTTTTGTTTTTGCTTTGTTTGTATTCTAGTTCTGCTTGGTTGCAAAGTTCTAGAGTGTCAAGAAGGAAATCTTGAGGAATAATTTCTGCTTGTTTTAGATATTTTTCTCTTATGCCCGCACCTACATTTAGCAGCATTGCAGTCTCTGGATTTTTGCAAACTAGAAGGTCGCGTGCGTGCTCTAGAAGTCCAGAAATAATATTTCCAGCTTCAAAACCTTTGCTTAAGATTTCATTTACAAGCACAAGCGCAGAAGGTATCTGCATCTCAAAGCAAGTCTGAGTTAGTTTGAAGTAATAGTCGTAGTCTAAAATATTTAGGTTTTCTACTACGTTTTTGTATGTGATATTTTTGCCACAGAAACTTACTACTTGGTCAAATGTAGAAAGTGCGTCGCGCATACCACCGTCGGACTTCACTGCAATCACGTTTAGAGCGTCTTCTTCTGCAGTGATACCTTCTTTTTCTGCTATACTTTTTAGATGATTTACAGTGTCGTTTACACTAATGCGATTGAAATCATATACTTGGCAACGAGAAAGAATAGTAGGAAGAATCTTGTTCTTTTCTGTAGTTGCAAGAATGAAAATTGCATATGAAGGTGGTTCTTCTAGTGTTTTTAGGAAAGCATTAAAAGCAGCTTGAGATAGCATATGCACCTCGTCGATGATATATACGCTATACGAACCCATTTGAGGTGGGATGCGTACTTGATCTACAAGTTCACGTATGTTTTCTACGCTGTTGTTTGATGCGGCATCTAGCTCGTGGATATTGTATGAACGTCCTTCGTTGAATGCAATGCAAGATTCGCACTTGTTGCAAGGCTCACTTGAAGTAGTGTCGGTGCAGTTGATAGCTTTCGCTAAAATACGAGCTGTGGTGGTTTTTCCCACACCACGTGGTCCGCAGAAAAGATATGCGTGAGCAATTTTTTTAGACTCAATGGCATTTTTTAGAGTAGTAACCAAAGAAGATTGACCCACAACCATATCAAAGGTGGTAGGACGATACTTTCTAGCTGATACTATAAAATTTTCCATTGACTCTGTTTAAATTTTGCTATCGCAAATGTAGTGATTTTTTTATTTATTGCAAAAAAACATAAGAGAGATTTGTTAACAAAAAATCCGCAGCCGTGGTTGGCTTTTTCTCCTTCTTTCTCTAATTTGGCAAGTGACTTGCCATAATATTTGTTTGCATTTTATGTTCTCTTTCAAATAACTTTTTATGATAATTTTAAATTATTGAATTGAAGATAATTTTCTATAAATGGTATTGTCTATAGTTTTATACATAACAATTCCTTCTTTTTTAGTAAATAATATTTCATCAAAAATACAATCTGATTTTGGCCAAATACCTGCATTTGCATGACGTTTTAAAATAAAAGATTCATTTTCTATAGTTAGTGAATCTTTAGTATAAAGACCGCCTATTTGCAATTCTTTTTTTGCCAAAAGTTCCTTTTCTATTTTACCTCCAACATTATAACATCCTAAATATGTTCTTCCATTATGATTTATAGCAATATTAATATCACCGAAGCAATCTCTCTTGAAATGTCCTAATTGATACCATCTAAAGATGCCATCTAATAATTTTGTTCTTTCAGGATTAATTATTCTTTTGCCATATATATGTAAAGTGTCAATGTCAGTGCCAGAAGTAAATACGACGGTATCATGAATATTATACATATTCAACCATTCTAGGTCTTCTTCAGATAATTGAACATTATCAACTGATGGAGAAGTGTAATATATAATTATAAATGTGGTTATTAAAGAGACAAGGACGTATTTTAATATTTTCATTTTCTTGAACTATAGTTTGAGTATATAGATTGGAATTAAAAATTACTTGATCTTGTTCTGTTCTATAAAGAATTCTTTTTGTTGCTCTATTTCTCTTTTTAGTTCTTCTTCTGTAGGCATATAAGCCATATATTTAGCTGCAAAAAGTTGTTCGTTCTCATGTAATACAGAGTATCTTGCAATGGTTTTATCTGTATCTGTGCAAAGTAAAACCCCTATTGTGGGCATGTCATCATCTCCTTTTATTATATCATCATACATCCTTACATACATATCAAGTTGACCAATGTCTTGATGGGTTAATCGATGTGTTTTTAGTTCAAATATAACAAATCGTTTCATTTTATAATTGTAGAAAACTAAATCAATGAAAAAATCAGATGTGTCAGTTACAATATGCTGTTGGCGCTCAACAAAAGCAAAACCGCGGCCTAATTCTAAAATGAATTTTTCAAGATTGTTAATTAATGCTTGCTCTAGTTCTGATTCAGAATATATTGTATCGCGTCTAAAACCCATAAACTCAGCTACCATAGGATTCTTTAAATGTTCTAAAGGGTCACTATCTCTTTCTAATCTTTTTGAATCAATAGGCATTTGAGCGGCAAGACGGCGTTCAAAATATTGTGTTGAAATGTTTCTATCCAAATCTCGTACGCTCCACATGTTTGTTGAGGCATTTTCTAGATACCATAAACGTGCATCAGGATTTGAGACGGATAAAACACGCCTAACATGTGACCAATCTAAATTGTGAACACGCGTGTTCACAATTTCTATGTCGGGAAAAAGCTGATAAAATTTTCTATAATAATCTAGATTTCGTTTGTTATAACTTCTTCCATATAATGGAATCAATTGATCTGCAAGTTTCTGTATTAATTTAGTACCATAGGTAGCGCGGTAGTTTCCATCTAGTTCTTCTTCTACAATTCTCTTTCCAACATTCCAAAATGTTATAATACCTAATTCTTCTACAGCTTCGTATGCTTTCTTACGACCATTATCTATAATATTTTTAACATCAGTAACAAATTTTTCATTAAGGATAAGTATATCTTTTGAATGAGTCTTGTCTTTCATAATTTTATAACTTTAATAGATGTATATAATGTAGTTTTAAGATAAATTCATTTAAAATATAAGAATAAATATGGTATGGTGTTGAATTCACCAATATATCAAGATTCAACACAAAGATAAAGAATAATATTCAATAATACAAGTAATAATTGCCTTCGTCTGAGTTGCTATATGTCTTTTTACTCAGATATTTGATGAAGCAACAATCGTTCTATTATACGATAAAGCTACAGAGACAGTCTCTCTTATCTTGTTGTATGAATTTAAAGAATAAAATGGAATTTATGAGTAACTTAATAATGTAAAAAGATGAAAAACAACACAAATCCGCAGTTGAGGTTGGCTACGGATTTGAGATGCGGACACTGCACTCAGTGTCCCTACATTTTTATTGTTTCATAATACCTTCATCACGCAGTGTCCCTACGCTTCTGAAATTTATTTAGACATTTTTTACAACACCTTCATTAAAAGTTCAAAAATCTTTTCTGTAGATGCTATGTCTAATTTTTCGTCTGGGGAGTGGACGCCGCGTAGGGTAGGACCAAACGAGATAATGTCTAGGGTTGGGTTCTTTTTGTAAAGAAGTCCGCATTCTAGGCCTGCGTGCATGCATTTTACTATTGGCTCTTTGCCAAGTAATTCTTTATATGCTTCACGTGTAATTTCTAAAATTTTAGAATCGTATTTTGGTTGCCATGCAGGGTATGCGTCTGATACTTCGGCAAGTGCACCGCATTCTATAAATGTTTCGTAGGTTTTGAAGCCTAGGCTAGCAAGGTCTGCTTCTGAGAAGCTTCTTTGGCTAGTGGTTATTAAAACTTCCTCTTCAAGTGTTTTGATAGAAGCTAGGTTTGTTGAGGTTTTTACAGAGTTTAGTTCTTTGTTGTCCCATTCAATGATGCCATGGTCGGCACGAGAAAGTGAGTTTATAATTTTTTCTGTAAGGGCTTTTGTAAATGCTTTTTCGCGTGCTTTGGTAGAACCAAGGTCGAATCTCATCTTAGGTTCAAACTCTAGCCACACATCTTCCATGTCTGCCACGTAGATATTCCAATCTATTCTCACGTGTTCTCTGTGAGCGTATGGAAGCACAAATACTGCTTTTGCTTCGCGAGGAATGGCATTGTGAAGGTTACCACCGTTTATTTCGCAGATTTGAATGCCGTATTTTTCGTGGGTAAGTCTTAAGAAATCTCCTAGGAGTTTGTTGGCGTTAGCCCTAGGCAAGTGAATGTCGCCACCACTATGACCACCAAGCAAGCCCTTTACTTCTATTTGAATATAAAATTGTGCTATTTGTGGTATATCTTCCTCTTTTTTTTTTAGGTGTGCTTTTGTGGTGCAACCGCCCGCGCAACCAATTATAAGTTCGTCCTCTTCTTCAGAGTCTAGGTTGATGACGGTTTTGGCAGAGAAGAAATCTTTTTCCATTCTCTCAGCTCCAGAAAGCCCTGTTTCTTCTTCTACAGTGAAAATAGCTTCTATGGTTTTATCGCCCTTGTACTCTTTTAAAGCAGCCATTATCATAGCCATACCAATGCCATTGTCTGCACCAAGTGTGGTGCCTTCGGCATGCATCCAGCCATCTTTAATATAGGTTTTAATGCCTTCTGTAGCAAAGTCATGCTGTACATTGTTGTTTTTCTCACACACCATATCCATGTGTGCTTGCAGAGCAATAGCAGATGCATTGCCAGTGCGAGTAATAAGAACATTTCCTGCTTTGTCAACCTTAGAGGCAAAACCCTCTGCTGCGGCAAAGTCTAGTAAATATTCTCTTATCTTTTCTTCTTTGCCACTAGGGCGAGGAATGGCACAAATCTCACTGAAATACTTCCAGATAAGAGCGTTGTTTGCTTTATATGATTGCATAGTGTTTTAAAAAAAGTTAAATTCTTGTGTTTTGTACTTTATAATCACAAAAATAGGAAAAATGATTAACAAGAAAAAGGTTTTAAGTGTATATTTGCAATTCGTAAGTGCGAAAACACATATAAACCCACAAAATGTTTAAGGTATTTCTTCTAATATTAGTAATTCTATTGCCTGCTATTCTTTTAATGGGCTATAGAGTGTTTTTTACTAAACAGGGAAAGTTTCCTTCAATTCATGTGGATTCAAACCCTGAAATGAGAAAAAGAGGAATTAAATGTGTGCGTTCGCAGGACCTTGAAGCGCAAAAGAAAGAAAAATTTATAAAGAAATAAGATATGAAGATTATTAAATTATTTGTAGGACTTGTGAGTGCATTCCTATTAATGTCTGTGGTTTCATGCAACAACCAATGCTCTAAAGAAACTTGCCCAATGGTAAACAATTCAGATAGTTCTGCTGTTAAACATTTTTCTATTGCATACGTTAAGATGGACTCTTTGCTTTTAAAATATAATGTTTACAAACAAATGAGCGAAGAACTTCTTCAAGAAGAAGAAAAATCTAGACTAAATCTTAACCAAAAAGCAGCTGCGCTACAAAAAGAAATTGAAGAATTTCAAAACAAAGTTCAACACAATGCTTTCTTAACTCAAGACCGCGCACTATCTGAACAAGAAAGACTTCTTAGAAAACAAAAAGACTTACAAGAGTTAGGAATCAAACTTGAACAAGAGCTTTTAGGCAAACAACAAAAGATGATTGAAAAGCTAAATCAAGTAATTGACTCTACAATCAACGAATATAACAAAGAAGCAGGATACGACTTTATCTTTACTAATACAGGAAAAGATAACTTACTATTCGGCAACGAACAGTACAATATTACTTCAGAGATTCTTGAAATTTTAAATTCTGAAAAATAATTTATTTACTCTATAAAAAATATGGGCGACTTCTTAAAGAGGTCGCCCATTCTTATTTTTAAAGAGATTATCTTTTTCTTTGTGAAGGTGGAATTTCATCATCTTCGTTTTCGTCAGAAGTCCATGTCTCCCAACATATAATTTCGTCTTCTGGCTCTTCTGCTTGTTCTGCTTCTTGAACAACTGCAGATGCAGTTTCAACTTCTTGTTTAGGTTCTTCTTTTACTACAGCAGTTTCTTTAGGGTTAAACAACTCGTCCATAGGAGTGCTTGAACTTTCAATTTTGCCAATGCTTGGAATTTCGTCAATCTTGAAGCCCGTAGCAATAATTGTAATTTTTAAAGACTCTTCTAGGTCGTCATCGTAAATCGCACCCCAGATAAATTCTATGTCGTGACCAATGCTGTAAAGGAATCTTCTTAGGTGTTCGGTTTCCTTCATGGTCAGTTTGTTGTCTTTTGAAGTGTGGATGTTTAGCAAGATGCGTTGTGCTCCACGAATGTTGCTGTCTTTTAGTAGTGGAGATGAAAGTGCATCTTTAATAGCATCAAGCACACGTGTTTCTGAGTTGTCGTTGGCGTAGCCAGTGTTCATAATAGCCACACCACTATCTTTCATAATAGCGCATACGTCGGCAAAGTCTACGTTGATATAACCAGTTTGAGTAATAATATCTGCGATACCTTTTGCAGAATCGTTTAAGATTTCATCGGCTTTGGCAAAGGCGTTACCCATATCAAGGTCTGGATAGATGTTTACTAGTTGTTGGTTATTAATAACTAGTAGGGCATCCACGTTTTTACTCATTTCTTCTACACCTTTAAGAGCGTTGTTTCTCTTTTTAGGCATTTCAAATTCAAATGGGATAGTAACGATACCTACTGTTAGAATGCCCATTTCTTTAGCAATGCCTGCCACAATAGGAGCAGCTCCAGTACCTGTGCCACCACCCATACCAGCAGTAACGAACACCATTTTGGTGTTGTCTGCTTTTAGAATGTCTTTAATATCTTCTTTAGACTCTTCTGCAGCAAGTCGTCCTTTTTCAGGATTACCACCTGCACCAAGTCCGTTGGTTAGTTGTTTACCAAGTTGTAATTTTACAGGAATTTTAGACTTTACAAGGTCTTGATAATCTGTGTTGAAAATTGCAAAGTTTACATCATCGATGCCTTCGCCGTACATGTGGTTTACAGCGTTGCCACCACCACCACCTACACCAATTACTTTAATGAAAGAGCTTGGCTTTCCAGATTCGTTGAATTCTAATGTATTATTGTAGTCCATATTGTTTTAGTTATATTGTTCGTTTCCAAAAATTGTGTCCATTCCTTTTTCTAAAATGTTTACTATCATACCGCCCACACCTTTCTTTTTCTTACCTTCTTTTATGCTTTCGTCTTTTGTGCGACAGTCTTCTGTGCCATTGTGTAAAAGACTAATTATGGCAGCATATTTAGCATGATAAATCTTAATGTCGTCTGGTGCTTCTATTAGGTTAAACTTGTCTTCTATTTTTACAGAAAGATTAGTTTTATCGCTTATCCATTCTGGAAGGTCGTTTAGGTATGCGCCTCCACCCACAAGGATAATGCTAGTGCCAGGTTTTGATAGAGCATCAATCTTCTTAAGAGGGTCTATAAATCTTAGACAAATATCTTTTACTCTATCTTCTATCATTTCAGAGAGTCTTAGTGGAGTAGTAAATTTAGCATTTTCTACGTTGTTGCTCTTCTCTAAAATAATACGAGCATTTGGTCTAACAACTTTATCTAGTTTGGTAGTACCTAATTTTATCTTAAGTTTTTCTGCTTCGGTAGATTGCAATCCAAGACTGGTAAGGTCTTTTGTGATATTATTGCCACCCAGTGGAATAGTGCCTCTTTTGTCTATGGAATTGTTGCTTCTCAATATAAATGATGTACATCCCGCTCCAAAGTCTATTAATAGACAACCAATCTCTTTTTCGGCAGTACTCATAAGTGTTTCTGCAAGGCAATCAAGACGATCTAATGTGTGTACTTTTACTCCTCTAGTTTGTAACTCGGCCACTAGTTTACTCCATTCTTGTGTTTCGTAGCATTTGTCATTTGAAATAGAAAGATAAATGCTATTAATCTTTGAGTTTGTTTTATTGCCTAGTTTTTTTATTATTCCAACTATTTGAAATAAAACGTCGCTCACATTTACAATTTTGCCCTTATAGACACTACCTGCACGAGTATTTTCCTCCTCTATAGCGATGATAGAAAAGGAATCTTCTGTCTTTTCTGATATAGCACCTACAATTTTGTTTGTGCCTATATCTACTGCTGCTATACGTAAAGATTCACTCATATATATTATTTTTTTCTTGTGCAATAAATAAGGTTGTCGTACTTAAGATTTATTCTTGAGTAGAGGGTATCGCAGTTTCTTTCTGCATGTTGTTCGTACCATCTTTTCAAAACATCAAGTTTTTCTTTGTATTCACTCATGTCTCCTAAAAGAATTTCTCCTACACCTTGTTTGCTAACAAGGATGATTTCTTGCTCCTCTGTGATATAAATCTGTTTGAATAGACAGCTCCAATATTTGTCTTCTTCTAAATACGTAACAATGTCATAAACCTCTTCAGATGCTTGTGTTTTGTCTAAATGACCTAACACGATAGGCACTTTAGCAGTGAAGTTTTTAGATGTAGGCATTATTTTTCTTTCGTTGTCTACATAATAAGACTCATTGCCAGTAAATACTCTGTATATAGGTTTTCTCTGGGTAATATCTATGTACAATGTGCTATCGCCTATATAGCATTCCACCTCTTTTGAAAGGCTCATTTTGCTAAGTGTTTTCTCTATTTTGTTGGCATCTTTGTATGAGATAGTCTTGTTGATAGGGTATAACTTTTTCTCTTTTAACACATTGGTAATGTCTTCTTCGTTGATAAAGTTATATCTATCGTCTATGTCTATAACTATGTTTTTACACACCTGATTTTTTTCTTGTGAGCCAAACATTATAATAGAAAAGATAATGTAACCTCCCATTATGGTTACTAATAACCATATTAAAACAGTAAGGATAATATGTTTTGTACGTTCGTTCACTATAGTGTGTTTAGATACTCAGTAATAGGGTTTACTAATTGGTCAATATTGCCAGCTCCTATGGTAATAAGAACATCGAAGTTGTGAGATTTTATTTCTTCTAAACAATCTTCTTTTTTACATAGAACAGATTTTTTACCTTTTATTTTTCTATGTATCATATTTGATGTTACTCCTTTAATTGGAAGTTCTCTGGCTGGATAAATATCTAAAACTATAACATCGTCTAGTTTTGATAAACTTTCTGCAAACTCATCTGCAAAATCTTTTGTTCTGCTATATAGGTGTGGTTGGAAAATACCACAAATGCGTTTGTCTGGATAAAGTGCTCTGATAGATTCCACACATGCCTTAATTTCTTCTGGGTGGTGTGCGTAGTCGTCTATATAAACTACCTTTTCGTTTTTCACTCTAATGTCAAATCGGCGCATGCTACCTTTAAATGTTTGCACTGCTTTTTTTATGGTTATAGCAGACATACCGTTTAGCATAGCGATAGCCATGGCAGCTACGGCATTTTCCACATTTATCATGATAGGTACACCAAGTTGTACTTTTTCTATTTTTTTGCCAAGTCCAACAAAGTCGAAATATAGCTCGCCATTTTCTATTACGATGTTTTCTGCGTAGAAGTCTGCTTTTTCTGTAGAAGAATATTCATATACTTTTACGCTTTCTTTTGTCTTAGGCACCATTTCAAGGCCTTTTTTCATTACAAGAACGCCATTTTCTTCGATAAGTGAAGTAAATTCGGCAAATGTTCTTAGTAATTCTTCTTTTGTGCCGTATATGTCTAAGTGGTCTGCGTCTGTGGCAGTAATAATAGCCATATTTGGTTTTAATCTTAAGAAAGATCTGTCGTATTCGTCTGCTTCTACCACCACGTGGTCGCTACTACTCACAATAAGGTTCGATTCGTAGTTTTTAGAAATACCTCCTAAAAAGGCATTAACCTTCTCTGCTCTTTGGTTCAAGATATGAGAAAGTAGGGTAGAAGTAGTGGTTTTGCCATGTGTACCTGCCACGCATAGGGCTTTTTTACCATCTGTAAGTTCGCCTAATATCTCAGATCTTTTAAGCATTGTGAAATTTCCTTCTTTAAAGAAAATCTTCTCAGACATATCGTCTGGCACTGCGGGTGTGTAAATAACCACTGTGTTGTCTCTATCCATAAACTTAACAGGCACAAGGCTTATGTTGTCTTTATAGTGGATATTTATGCCTTCTTCCTCAAGTTTTTCTGTAAGTGGAGTTTTAGTTAAGTCATAACCTGCTACTAGGTGACCTTGCTTGTGAAAATATCTAGCTATGGCACTCATACCAATGCCACCAATGCCAAGGAAGAAATATCTTTTATTACTTTGTTTCTTTTTAGCTTTTTTAGGCTCTGGTTTAGTGCTTTTACGGTTTGAAAGTATAGCAGGGTCTGTAATGCCTATTGTTTTAAATACCTCTATTGCAATTTGTTCTGCTGCGGCAGGGCAAGCAAAACTTGTAATATTGTTTCTTAATGAATTTAATTGTTCTTCGTTTTTAACAAGTGATAGCATGCATGAGACGAGTTCTTCTCTAGATTTATCGTCGGTAATCATAATGGCGGCGTCTTTTTCTACAAGCGCCATTGCATTTTTTCTTTGATGGTCTTCCGATACGTTTGGAGAAGGTACAAGAATACATGCTTTCTTAAGTAGGCTTAATTCTGAAATAGAACTTGCACCTGCGCGAGACACTACAAGGTCTGCAATAGAGTATGCTAGGTCCATATTAGGAATAAAGTCTGAAACGTAGATATTTTCTGTGTCAATACCTGTTTGAGAGGAGAATTCTGTCACAGATTTTCTTACGTCTTCTATATAGAATTTACCTGTTTGCCAAATAACTTGAATATTTTTTTCTTGAGCAATCTTTTCTAAACCAAGTTTTAAACTCTCGTTAATAGTTCTAGCTCCAAGACTTCCACCTACTACTAAGATGGTTTTCTTCATTGGATCTAGAGAAAATTGTTTGTAACCTTCTTCTTTTTTGTTTACACCTTCAAGAAGGTTTTGTCTTACTGGATTGCCTGTGTAAATAATGCTATCAGCAGGGAAGAATCTATCCATATTTTGGTATGCTACGCAAATTTTATTAGCCTTTTTTGCCAATAATTTATTGGTGACGCCTGCATACGAGTTTTGTTCTTGAATAAGTGTTGGAATACCCATAGAAGAAGCCTGCCAAAGTAGTGGCCCACTAGCATAACCACCCACACCAATAGCAATGTCTGGTTTGAAATCTTTAATGATTTTCTTTGCTTTTTTCAAACTGCTAATGGCTTTAGCAATTACTTTAAAATTTTTAAGAGTAAATGAACGATAAAGTCCTTGAATTGGTAATCCAATAATAGAATAACCGGCAGCAGGAACTTTTTCCATTTCCATACGGCCTTCTGCTCCTACAAATAGAATTTCTGCTGTAGGTAATTTTTCTTTAATCGCATTTGCGATAGAAACTGCAGGGAAGATATGGCCACCTGTGC
Source organism: uncultured Bacteroidales bacterium (assembly GCA_937911235.1). Classification (GTDB taxonomy): domain Bacteria; phylum Bacteroidota; class Bacteroidia; order Bacteroidales; family Paludibacteraceae; genus Enterocola. The sequence continues at coordinate 5,415 of CALDPN010000179.1, read as the reverse complement.
CACCTCCGCTAATTATTACTCTAACATTCTTGGTCATCGTTTTGGTTTTCTATAGTGTTTGCTTCGTTTTCTTTATTGTCGTTTAGTACGTTGTTGCTAATGTTTATGATTACACCTAAGTAGCAACAAGTAAGTATAATGCCCATGCCACCACGGCTTATAAGTGGAAGTTGTTGTCCAGTTACAGGGCCTAGGTGTACTGTTACACCCATGCTAATAAATGCTTGTATTACAATTAGTAGCGACAGGCCAATTACCATAAGTGATTGCACTAGGTTTTTTCTGTCGCATTTTCTTGCCACACGGCCTGCTCGCGCTAAAATGCAGAGATACAATAATATGGTGAATAAACCACCACCAATGCCATATTCTTCTACTAAAATAGCATAAATAAAGTCTGAGAATGCTAGTGGTAGATAGTCACGTTGTGTACTATTGCCAGGACCACATGGTTTGTAGCCTTTTGCAATAGCAATTTCAGAGTTTATAATTTGTCTGTTTTCGTCGGTTATTTTATAAGTGTTTTCAGAGTCTTCACTGCCACTGACAAAATCTACAATACGATTTTCCCAAGTGTTGAAACGTTCCAATTGCCAAGAAGTTGGTAAAGCTTTGTGTACAGCCCAAACCAAGAAAACTAATAATATGATACCTCCTACGAGCATACCTATTTTCTTCCAATCCACCTCTGCAATTATCATCATAAGGATAGATAATCCACCAAGCATTACTGCTGTTGATAGGTTTTGTGTGGCAATTAAGCCACAGAAGATACCGATAAAGCCTACTAAATATAGGAAACTCTTCATAGGAAACTGCTCTTTAAGTAGAGGGTCGCCTTGTTTGTAATTTCTACCTAATATTTCTGAAAGGCAAAATATAAGTGCAAATTTTCCTGCTTCTATAGTTTGAAGTTCAAATCCACCTAATTGTATTGCTCTAGATGCACCATTCACTTCTTTACCAATAAGTGGAGTTAGAATTAAAAGGATGATAGAAATGAATACAGCAACAAAGAATATAAGCCTTAGTTTGTCGTATGGTATTTTTTGTATTATGACAAGTGCCAAACCTCCTATGCCAAGGTGCAATAAGTGCCCAAAGAATGGGGCAAGGTGGTTGCTACCTCTGGCAGCTGCTTTGTATGCAGAAGAACTAATGGCAGAGAACATTTCCACACCAGATATAACAAATAGGATGAGGATGATACCCCATAGTATTTTGTCGCCTGTGAATATTTTACTTAAATAGTCTTTCATTATAATGCTCTTACTGCAGCTTTAAATTGTCTGCCACGGTCTTCATAATTTTTAAACAAATCGAAGCTTGCGCAACAAGGTGATAGAAGTACGGTGTCTCCTTTTACTGCCACTTTGTATGCTGCTTCCACTGCACTTTCTAGAGAGTTACAGCTTGTAAATGGAATATTCTTGTTTGCAAAGAAGTTTTCCAATTTGCTGTTGTCTGTGCCCATAAAGATAAGGTGACGAACCTTTTCTTTAATTAAATTTTCAATTTCTGTATAATCATTGCCCTTGTCGGTGCCTCCTAAAATAAGCACGGTAGGGGTTTTCATACTCTCAAGTGCGTACCAACAAGAGTTTACATTAGTAGCCTTTGAGTCGTTGATATATTGCACACCTGCCACTTTGCAAACAGGCTCTAAGCGGTGCTCTACGCCAGTAAAGTTGCTAAGTGATTTTCTAATTTTATCATTTTCAATATTTACAGATACTGCAGAAATAGCTGCAGCCATAGAATTGTATATATTGTGTGTGCCCTTAATAGCTAGTTCTTCGATAGGTAGCATTAGTGGACCACTAGGTGTATTGATGCAAAGTTTATCCTCTGTTACGTATGCAGAACCAGTGGCGGTTTTCTTAAGTGAGAAAGGTTTCTTCTGTGCACGAATACCAATTTTATCTAGTTCGCGTTGAATATTTTCGTCGTCGTTCCAATAGATGAATGTATCTTCCTCTGTTTGGTTTTGAGTGATACGCATTTTAGCATCTATATAGTTTTGGAACTTATATTCATAACGGTCTAGGTGGTCTGGAGTAATGTTTAGTAGTACGCTAATGTCGGCTTTAAAGTCGTACATATTATCTAGTTGGAAACTACTTAGCTCAATTACATAATAGTCGAAGTTTTCTGTTGCCACTTGAAGTGCAAAACTTTTACCCACATTACCTGCAAGACCCACGTTAAGACCTGCTTCTTTCAAGATATTGTATGTAAGCATAGTAGTGGTAGTTTTACCATTACTACCTGTGATACAAACTGTTTTGGCTTTGTTGTATCTACCAGCAAACTCAATTTCTGAAATAATAGGTGTGCCTAGTGCTTTTAATTGCTGTATAAGTGGAGCTTTTGCTGGAATGCCAGGGCTTTTAATGACTTCTTTTGCAAGTAAAATTCTGTTTACAGAATGGCCATTTTCTTCCCATTCAATATCGTACTTATTCAAGATTTCTTTGTATTTATCTTGAATTTTTCCAGCGTCTGAAAGGAAAACTTCCAGACCTTTTACTTTAGCCAATACTGCAGCGCCTGTTCCACTTTCGCCGCCTCCTAAAACTACGATGCTCATATCTTTTATCGAATTTTTAAGGTTATAATTGCAAATATTGCTAACGCAATACCTATAATCCAGAATCTAGTTACTATCTTTTGTTCAGGAATACCCTTTTTTTGATAGTGATGGTGTAGAGGTGCCATAAGGAATACACGGCGGCCTTCACCATATTTTTTCTTTGTGTATTTGAAATAGTATCTTTGAATAATTACAGATACGTTTTCCATTAGGAATATGCCACAAAGAATAGGAAGAAGCAATTCTTTGTGTACAAGGATGGCAAATACACCAATAATACCACCAAGAGCAAGGCTACCTGTGTCGCCCATAAACACTTGAGCTGGGTGAGCGTTGTACCATAGAAAACCTACAGTAGCACCAATAAATGCCGCAGCAAATATTACAAGTTCTTCGCTACCTGGTATGAATTGCACGTTTAGATAGTCTGCAAAGAATACATTTGAAGACACCACTGCAAGTGCCGCAAGCGCTACACCAATTACACTCGATGTACCAGCTGCTAGACCGTCAATACCATCGGTTAGGTTTGCACCATTTGAACATGCTGTTACAATGAAAATACACATGAAAACAAACAGCAACCATCCAGCTAGTTCTGCATGCTCTCCTAAAAATCCTACCATATCATTGTAGCCAAGGTCGTATTCAGCCACAAATGGAATAGTAGTGTTGTTTGATTTCACAGCCTCTATGCTAGAGCTGATCACTTCACTGTTTGGGTCTAGTTGTTCAATGGCAGCTTTGTTGCCAGAGGTTACGTGCTCCACAATTACTGCATCTGGGCTAAACCACATTACAAGACCTACAAAAAGACCAAGTGTTACTTGACCTATTACTTTAAACTTACCATTTAATCCGTCTTTGTTTTTCTTAAATACCTTAATATAGTCGTCAAGTCCGCCTATAAGGCCTAGCCAAACAGTGGTAACAAGCATAATAATAAGGTAGATGTTTCTTAATCTGCCAAATAGCAAACATGGCAACACTATGGCAATAAGCATTATGATGCCACCCATAGTAGGGGTGTTTTTCTTTTGATTTTCGCCAGCAAGACCAAGTTCTCTAATAGTTTCACCAATTTGTTTTCTTTTTAGAAAATTGATAATGTGTTTTCCCACTATCATTGAAAGAAATAGTGATGTGATTAGAGTAATGGCTGCTCTAAAAGATACGTATCCAAAAAGACCTGCTCCTGGAAAATCGATGCTAGTTTCTAAAAAACGGAATAAATAGTATAACATATTAGTTTAAGATTATTTCTTTGTCGTCAAAATGGTGTTTTACACCTTTAATCTCTTGATATGTTTCGTGACCTTTGCCTGCAATAAGTACCACGTCGCCTTTTTCTGCCACATTGCAAGCCTCAAGTATAGCCTGTTTGCGGTCTTCAATGCAGGTTACATTCATTTTTTCATCTTCTGTAAGTCCTGCTAGCATATCATTTATAATGTCTTTTACTTCTTCGTCTCTAGGATTGTCTGAAGTAAAGAAAACTTCGTCGCTCATTTTCACAGCAATCTTTGCCATCATTGGGCGTTTACCTTTGTCTCTATTGCCTCCGCAACCTACCACGCAAATGGTTTTGCCAGTTTTATTTATTTGTTTTACTGTGTTTAGCACATTTTCAAGTGCGTCTGGAGTGTGAGCATAGTCAATTACGGCAGAGGCGCCATTTTTCAGACGATAGCACTCAAAACGTCCGTTTACTGGCTTTAGGTTGCTTAATGCCACAAGCACATCTTCGGTAGGTGTTCTTAAAATTTTTGTTACACCATACACCGCAAGCATATTATATGCGTTGAAATGACCAATAAGTCTTACATAAAGTTCGCTATTGTCCACTTTTAGTAGCATTCCATCCATACTTTCTTCTAGCACTTTGCCTTTGAAGTTTGCGTATGTTTCCAATGAATATGAATAGACGTTGGCGCTTGTGTTTTGTGTAATAATTTTACCATTTTTATCATCCACATTTGTAAGGGCAAAGGCATGAATTGGCAATCCAGTAAAGAAATCTTGTTTTGCTTTTATATAATTGCTAAATGTTTTATGATAGTCTAAATGGTCTCTTGTAATATTTGTGAATATAGCACCGTCAAAGTTGATACCTGCAATGCGTTTTTGGTCTACAGCGTGTGAACTCACTTCCATAAATACATAGTAGCATCTTTCTTCTGCCATTTCTGCAAGCAATTTTTGTAGTGAAAGAGCATCTGGTGTGGTATGTGTGCTAGGTATTGCTCTGCCATTTATATAATTACAAACAGTAGAGAGTAAACCTACTTTATAGCCTAATTCTTTGTATAGTTCGTAAAGTAGGGTAGCAATAGTGGTTTTGCCGTTTGTGCCTGTTACACCAATTATAATTAACTTTTCTGAAGGGTAGTCGTAATATGCTGAAGCTAAACGACCTAGGCAATCGGCACTATCTTCTACTTGCACGTATGTAATGCCTTCTTCAGTTGCAGAAGGTAGGTTTTGACAAACAATAACTTTAGCACCTTTTTCTATAGCAGTGCCAATGTATTTGTGTCCGTCTACTGCCACGCCATTTACGGCTACAAAAAGGTCTCCGTCTGTTACTTTTCTAGAATCTGCGCAGATGTTTTTAATATTCACATCTACACTTCCTAGTATTTTTTTTGTGCTTATTTCTGCAATTAAATCTGTAAGTAACATAATTAGCGTAATGTTAGAGTTATTTGTTTTTCATTTGTTAGTTCTGTGCCTGCTGCAATAGATTGATCTATTACTTTGCCAAAACCTTCAAATTTTACTTTGAACCCTTTGGTTTCTAGAATATATTCCGAATCCTCAAG
>CALDPN010000178.1 GCA_937911235.1 uncultured Bacteroidales bacterium | reverse complement strand
ACTTGTTGAAGATTTGGAAGCTGCCAAAAATGAAGCCATTATCAACGATATCTACACTAATGGAATGCCTTTCTTCACACTTCGGGCGAATGGGGAAATAATTGTAATCTACGGTTTTGTATATACAGGATGTGGAACGTACATGCCGACCGTTGTAGCAGGTAAGAATATGCACAGACACACTAGAAAAGTCATAGCAGTGTTCTATGAATACTTTGCAACATATGTACCTGCAAACTGTAGACGACTAGAGGCATACTGTGATATAATGGATGAGAAGGCTTTAAGATTAGCAAGGCATTTCGGCTTTGATATTATAGGTATCAGACACTATGCATCAGCCAGAGGAAATGACCAAGCAATTTTAGAAAAAATGGTACTCCACGAAATACGTAAAGTGAGGACACAATGGTAACACATATAGCACTTAATAGCTTAGGCAAGTACTTTGGACACAACCCAATGGGAAACTGGAACGCTGGGACTTGGAACGTGTTACCAGCTGTTTTGACTACATGGTCAAACCTTCTTGCTAATCAAGGAAATAAAACATCTTACGATTTATATAAAGAACAAGCGAAGAGTTATGTAGAGACAGCTAAGCTGAACGCTGACCTTATTCGTTCTGAGGGCGAAATTGCTCTTCGTAACTTAGAATATAAAAATAAACTTCAACGTGGCAACGATGTACTTCGTATTGCAGCAAGTGGTGCTAATCTTTCTGGTACAAATTTAGACGTACTAGTACGCAAAGAGAAAATCAGAAAGATGAATGAGACCACTTTGAAAGCGAATTATAATAACCAAATTATGATGGAAATGGTCAACGGCTACAGACAAGCAGGCAATACATACCTTAACTTATCAGCAAAAGCAAAAGGCGACAAATACTCTGCTATTGCTGCGATATTAAAAGGTGTAGAGACCTATGTAGGATTATCTGTTCGTGATGCTAAGGTAGAGGACGCAGCTATGAAAGGCTACGCTCATAACCAAGTATATAGACAGATTTCTAAAGAAGACCAGAACTACATGTACGGTATTGAAGAAACAACTAAGCCTCAACTTAGAGGTAAAGCAACAGTGGAAGAAACCACACAAGCAATTTCATTGAATAATACAATGGCTCCTGTTGGTTATACAGGAACCTATGAATCAATAAATTAGGAGACATAGATGGACAGATATGCACGTGAGGATACTCGCATTACGCGCGAGGCACTAGATGAAAATATACAGGTATCGAAGCCTGGACGCTTTTATCCAGAAGAATACTCTTCTGCGATAGCTGCATATCAACAAAGCACTCAACCTTTGGCAGAGATACCGAAGGCTCTTGCGGGTATTGTGGAACACCACAACGACTTCAAGATTAACACTTGGATGAACGACCAAGAAGTTAAAATACAGGCAGAGCGTGAAGACATTGCTATGGACAATAAACACAGAGAGCACGAGTTAACTATCATGACTCAGAACCGTGTTTATGAACGCAACCTTGAATATCAAGACGCAATAGACAAAGCGTTAATTGAAGCCGAACAAACTGGCGAGCTAGCAACAGACGCCGTTGCAAGAGTTGCTTCTGACTTCCAAACACAGAGTGACTTCCAATCTATTCCTATGGCAAAACAATTCTGGGCAAACAGCTTCCAACGCACAACCGAGTCTGAATTTAACTCAGCTCGTTCTAATGACCGTAAGCGTGAAGTATTCTTAGCTAAATACAACATGCAAGATGCTATTGCGCGCAGGTTACCCGATGTTATGCAGGGGCGCGTAAACCCTGTTAACATGGTGAATGATACGCTTCCAGAAATAGCACCGTACCTTTCTACTCTTTCTGTAGAAGATAAGAAAGCTACGCTTGATAAAATCTGGTCATTAGCTGTACAAGAACGTGGCAGATATATTGTAGACAAAGTTGGCAGAGGTGAACTAAAAGCAGCAGACGGAATGACAATGCTCCGTGGACTTCTCGATGAGACTGTAAGTGCTGAGTTTTCGGTAGATGGCATCACGGACAAAGACGGTAATCCTGTCAAATTCCAAGCTACTCTTATACCAGAAGTTCAAGAGTATCTATTTCAGACTCTGAAAGATGCGAAGAACGGAGGAGGTAGTTCTGCTGCTGACGGTTTCCTAATCAATCAGAAAGAAGAATTTGACAGAGCTTTGGGTAAAGCTGAAATAGATAC
>CALDPN010000177.1 GCA_937911235.1 uncultured Bacteroidales bacterium | reverse complement strand
CGTTTGCAAATTTAAGATTACAAGTTTAGCAAATGCGACAAGTATTATACATAATCATTTGGCAGGTGGGATTACTTTTTCCTGTCGCACCGACGGCTCATTTAAATTTTGGCTAAAGAACACGAGCGACAATTATATCGTCAATGGGGCTACACCAGGGCTTAAATTCGTTGTTGGTAAAATTTACACATTAAAATTCAAAAGAACAAGTGGGTCTAATTATTCAATTTATTTTTCCGAAGAAGAAATGCCATTTACACAAATTTACACATTAAATACAACCACTAATTTAATGTCCTCAACTTATGGACTTGATTTCGGTGGTGGCGGTGACCTTCCCGAAGATTTAAACCCACATATTGAAATCTATTTAGACGGTACATACATAACCGTTGGCGGTCAACTATGGTGCGGGTCTTTATTGAGAGATGTGCTACCGTCAAACCTAATCATTGATGACGGAACGAACCAAACCGAAGCAAATTACTTAATTGTAGATGACAAATTAGTTTGGGTTAATCCTCAAATATATTTGCAGAGTAGCGGGGCTCAATACATAGACACGGGTGTAAGTGGAGATGTAACATTTTACCTTGATGCTCAAGGAACACTAAACAATACGACTAGCCAAGTAGTGCTCGGAAGGTATAGTGCAGGCCCTAACTTTTTCGGGCAATTTGGAACTTCAAAGAAATGGGGTGTTGGGAGTGATGTTCTTTCTCCGTTATCTTATACAACTCGCGGGAAATTTATAGTCAATTTCAATTCAAATGGCATATCGTTTAGATATAACGGTGTAACATACACAAGAACAGGCGGCGGTACACCACAACCGTCAAGAAATGTATATTTGTTTGCTTGTAATGACACTTCAAAGTATTTTGCTAGTTCAAGGGTATACGCGTTAGATGTGTATGATAGCAACAATTCACTCATAAAGAGTTTCGCTCCTGTTCCTGCGGGTATGACTATTGGGAGTTACACCACGCCAAGCGCAGGGATGTTTGATATAGTCAACCAACAATTTTATTCAAATGCAGGTAGTGGAACATTTACCTGGGGGAAAGACCAATGACAGCAGACCAAATTGAGATATTTTGGAAAGTAGCCGCCGTAATCTTTGGGGCAGGGGCCTTTTGGCAAGAGTTAAGGGCAATTCGCAAAGATATTGCACGGCTAGAAGAAAAAGTTGAAAAGCACAATTCTTTTGACCGTCGTATTGTGCGATTGGAAAGCGCACTCGCAGAGCGTGAGAAAATGGGGGAAAGCAAATGAATTTAGAGAGAGCAAAACACTACACAAAGCGGTTTGAGGGGTTAAGATTATTCCCCTACAAATGCCCCGCAGGGAAACTCACTATCGGCTACGGGCACAACCTGGATGACAACGGCATAACGGAAGAAATAGCCGTAAAACTGTTAGATGCAGACCTACAGATAGCAGAAAGAGAGGTTCGCACAAAATTTCCGACATACTACAAACTCAACGAAGCAAGGCAGTTCGTACTAGTGGATATGTGCTTCAACATGGGGATAGCAAAACTCTTGACCTTCAAGAAAATGCTGTCGGCCCTTGCCAAAGGCGAATATCCAACGGCGGCCCGTGAGATGCAAGATAGCAAATGGTACCGCCAGGTCGGAAACAGAGGGAAAATCCTCTGCGAGATTATGAAATCAGGAGAGTATTAACTATGGAACAACTCATCATTGGGATCGTAAATTTTGTACTCGGGCTGGCCGATAAACACCACATCATCGGCACAATCTGTCTGATTATCGGGGGCCTGTATGTACTGCTCTACGCCCTCCGCGGTTTCTTGACGGCGGTATGCGCCCTTACGAAAACCAAAAAAGATGACAATATCATCGCCGTGATTTTTGCGTTCTGCGATAAATTCTCTTACGGTTTTGGGAAATTCGCAGAATACTTCGAAACACATACTCCTAAAAAGGATAAGTAAACTACATGTGGCTATACATAACCGCGTTAGCATTTCTGCTCGCCCTTGTCGGGGCGGTAGTCTACTGGGCTCGAAAGAGCGCAAAGGACTCGGCGCGGTTAGTAGCCCTAAAGAGAGAGCTCAAGGAAAAAGAACGTGCTCAAACTATTACCAATTCTGTGCGCCACAGTTCTATTGACAGCGTGCGGGATAAGCTTAAACAAACGAAGTAACGCCCCCGCTTGCATGGTGGACTTTGACTACCATGATGAAGGGGTAAACGATCAAAACGCCAGGGCACTCCTGGCCCACTACTGTATATGCAAGGATGATAAGCTATGCCGATAGAATGTAAATACGCAAAGATGGATGAATATTGGAGTGAAAAATTTTGCAGAAAATACGGAAAGCCATTAAGATACTTGCATTGTCCAGCGTGCGAACACAACCCGAACTGATATGGATATCGTATATCTCCTAAAGGACACACTAAAGAACGAAGAACTGGTCTACTCATTGAGGGGGCTAGAGAACATCCCTCACGATAACGTCTTCCTCGTTGGTGGATGCCCTTCCGAGATAAACAAATCACGTGTCATCCATTTTCAAGTAAAACAGACATCCAACAAATACCGAAACACCACAAACGGCCTAAAGCTCATATGCCAGGACCCACGGCTGTCCGAAGAATTTATCCTCATGAACGATGACTTCTTTATCCTCAAGCCGATAAAGGACCCAGAGAAAGAGCTCAACCTAACCAGGGGCCCCATTGAAACGGTGCTCAAAGAATACACGGACCGATACGGGGCCGATGCCAACTCATACATACTCGGTATGCGCCAAACAAAGATATTCCTGGAAGACTACGGGATCAAGAACCCACTATCCTATGAGCTCCATATACCAACAGTAATGGCCAAAAACAAGGTTTTGCGGGCACTTTCGCTCCCACACATAGAAAGCCTGCAGGTAATCCATAAAAGAACGATTTACGGCAATTTATTCAAAAAGGACCCACAATACACGGAAGACGTGAAAGTACGTCGCAGGGTCTACTGGCCGATCTACAACGATAAATTTCTATCCACAGAGGATGACACTTGGGAATACGTCAAGCCATACATAAAACAGAAATTCCCAAACAAAAGCTATTACGAAATTTAAAAAATAGATGACCGAAAAATTACCGCGTATCTATTTCCCCCGCTACACTCTCGGCGGGGGTTTTGTTTTAAAATAACACTTGACAAAATACAAAAAAACTGATAGGATATTGGTGTAAGAAAGATTTCCTGGCGATCATCCAGGAACGGGGTGTGTGCCTCCTGACTAAAATGCATAAGCGCTCCAAGATGCAATGAATACAAACGCAAAACACACCCCACAATTTAAAACATAAGAGAGGAAAGTTATGAGAACAGAATACTACAAAGGGTTAGACAGAATCATCGCAAAGGCTCGCAGAGAAAGAAAGATGAGAGAAGCCAAAGAGCTGGCCGTCAACGTCACAAAGGCCTTGGCGTGTGCGGTCCTGGGATACGGGGTTATTTTCCTGGGCTGGACAACGCTCTGCGCGATGTTCCCGACGTGGTAACCGACATACTAAAAAAGGGCTTGACAAACAAGTGAACAATTTGATATTTTAAATAATGCAGTAAGTAGTAACCGTGAGGGAAGCACGGGGAAGTAAAGACATGGCAGAAAGTCAAACAATCTGAGTAGTACGGGTCGAAAGACCAAACCCCTAACAGCCATGTCCTTCCAAAGATTTAATTGTTAGGGGTTTTTTATCGGCAAAAACGAGTAACCAGAAATGCTGAAAGTCTATGCCCGCTTGGTAGAGCGAAATCTAACATCGTATTATCAGTGGGAAGGGGGCAAGTGAAAACTTGCGATACGAACCATACCACCTCTGAATCCTCCAATGGGGGAAAGGGGGCCCATTACCAACACTCTGAAGAAAACAAAAAAACTAAAAGTGGGAGGAATACCGATGACAGAGAAAGAAAAGATAGAAGGTAGTTGGAAGGTAGAGGTAGAGAAATATAACCGAGTTCAAAAACCGTTTGCATTAGATAAACGTGGTATGATAACTTCAGAAAAAGACTTCGTAGTATATTCCCAATTCAATAAAATCTACTGTAGAAAAGTTTGGGGAGTCAGATGTTACGGAGGGAATTACGAGGTAAAAGTTCTCGGTAAAGACGGTGGATGGAAAAGAGATTTTTATAAATTAGCATACGAATAGGGGGAACAAAAAATGAGATACAGATGCAGGTGTGGTGGAAGCCTAGTCCCATGCAAGATAGGCATAGAAGAAAACGAGATCTACCAGGGCACGGTTTGTTTCAAGCAATGGTGTCCGAAATGCGGGAACCCATATATGGACATAGATGGAAACGTAGCCTACTATCAAATCAAAGGAAACGGAAACTTCACAACTGACCCCCTAGATTTCTGGGCCCCCGAAAGCGTACAATTCCAACACAAACACAAATTCATCCACGCGGTCCTCAAACTAGCTAACCAGAACAGATTTAAGGGAACCCAAACCTACACAATGAAAGACATCCGCAATGCCTACAGGGAAGAAAGGGAAGGCAATGACTACTCAACCTATGGAGAGAAGCTATGAGAGTATGTGGCCAATGCGCGAATTTTGATAAAAGAAAGAACCCACCCTGCAAGCTTGGGTTGCCCTGTGTAAAGAGTGAAAAGACGGGGGAGTACATACGGCCCAGCAAATGCAAAAAGAAAGCAGTAAAGGCAACGGTGGCACGGGAAAGGGCGCTAAAGAACGCAAAGGAAACTGCCATCGACTCCTTCCAGATGTGGGTGCGATACCGTGACAACTGGACCTGCGTGGTGTGCGGAAAGAAAGTGGATCCAAACTCTCCAGGGGCCAAACAAGAAATGCACGCTGGGCACTACATCTCGCGGAAATACAAGGCCCTTCTACTGGACCCAGTAAACGTACACGCTCAATGCAAATACTGCAACGGCAAACAGAACTGGGAAGGTATGGACCCAAGATATACGAACTACATGATACGCACGTACGGGCCAGAAATCTTTGACTACCTCTACAAAAAGCAACACGAAATAGCAAAAACGAGTCACGAAGACTGGCAAGAGCTCTCGACGGAGTGGCAAAAAAGATTAGAAGATATTAAAAAAACACTTGACAAAACAACAAAAGAGTAGTACAATAATCTTGTAGGATAAAACAAGAAAGGAGTAAGGAGTTAAGTTATGACAATAGAAGAAATGGTGGAACAAGAAATGAGAAGGAACCGCGCACTCGCGGAATTCAACAAAGAGATAGCCAGAGAAATCTGGGGAGGGAACAGATGAAAGGCGCTATACAAATTCAAGGTCAGGAAGGAAGAATCTTTGACTACCTCAAAGAAAACAAATCAGCAACGGGGCTCGAGCTCTGGAGAAAGTGCGGGGCTATGAGCTGGGCGAAAAAGATTAGCAATTTAAATAACATCCTCCCTTCAATGGGATACGTTGTAACCAAACAACGAATAAAAGTATTCAGCAAATTTGCTAACAGGGAAGTATCCGTGATGGAATATACGCTGGTACGTCTCCCAAAGGCAACAAAAAATAACTGTTCACCCCAGGGCCACCACCTGGGGGTTTTAACAAGGAGAGAGCTATGGAGTTAGACATTAAAATTGGTGGAATAAGATACAACGTAGAACTGGAAACGGAAGACGGCTACGTCACGGCGGTCAACAGCGTGCAAGTGGACACGGGAACCGAGTTCATGGATATCGTGATGATCCAGCAAGAACTGGATGAATTCTACGCAAAGTACGAAGATGAACTGAACGATGCGTATCGGGCGTACCTGGTAGCGACAGCGGAGATGGCCGCGGAAGAAAAATGGGAACTCGCGGAGGATAGATAAGACATGATACAGATAGACATGAAAATGCCGAAGGACTGCAGGAGTTGCCCGTTCACGGCCTACATCCAGTCAGAAGAATATCACTGCGTTCTAACAAACAAAAACATCTGGTTCGTGCCGAAAGGGGAAAGGGACCTGGTATGCCCTATGCAAGAGGTCAAGGAAGTAAAGGCCGAAGATGTATGCCCGAAAGTCCCAGAAGGAGTGCCAAACCATCTCGTGCCATACCTCGTGTTGGACTATTTTAAATCAAAGAACACGGCCCTATGCGACACGTGCCAAAACGCAGAAAAGTGCTCGATATTCGAAAGCGTTCCGTTTGCTGACCTCTGGGCCATAAAGAAATGTGACAAATACTTACAGGAGAAAAAGAAATGATTTTGAAAGGCATAATGTTTGCGATGTGCATAATTGTCGGACTGCTAGGGCTGGCGATCATCTGGCTGGTAGGCTACTCCATCCTCTGGATGATACGGGAACGTATGGACGAAATAGAAGGACAGCCAGGGGACCTCGAAATACCGTGGGGAGAGGACTGGGGAGAAGGGGAAGATGATTGGGATTAGAGTAGCACTCCTACTGCTCCTAGCAACAAATTGCTACTCGGCTGAAGTGAAGGCAACTGGCGTAGCCCAGGCAACGATAGTAGACCAAGAAGAAGTTACACCACCCGAACCGATACTAGTCTACACAGAAGAAGGGCCGACACTACAGGTGGTATTTTAGAGAGGGATGCTTATGACCGTTAAGATAGAAATGGAAATGCCGAAGAATTGCGGAGAGTGTCCGCTTTGTTACCCAAAACAATTATTTTCAGGTAAAAAGATTTGCCTTTGGGAACAAGGATATAGATATTACCGTATGCTTAAAGGGGATAAAAAAGCATCTTGGGAGATACCAAACGAAATAAAAATTGATGGAAAATTGACGGATTGCCCCTTGCAGGAAGTAAAGGAGTGAGAGTATGGCAGATATAACAATACGAGATTTAATTATTTATTACACAGCACAAGCAGATGCTTTTAAATTCGCATCCACTTATGTAAAAAGTCCTAATGTTAGCAAAAAATTATTAGAACTCTCTGAAACATATAGCGACAGGGCGTTTACATTATCGGAAATTAACCGTTTTGTCGGGAAATCGGCTACAACGGAATTAAATTTACTTGATAACTATGAAGCAAATTTACACATAGAGAAAGAAAATTTCAAAAAAAGATATGGATATGAGAGGTAACTATGGCAGAGTTAAAACCGTGTCCGTTTTGTGGTTATACAAACATACAAGTTTTCGTTGATAACGACGACGACGGTGGATATGTCTATTCTATGTTATGTACCAAATGTATGGCAAATGGTCCGTGGAAAAATACCGAACAACAAGCCATAGACGCCTGGAACAGGAGAGTGAAATGAAAAAAATTCCATCTACTTGTGCAGAATGTTTAGACCACGCAACGCAATACTGGGGTTTTGTAACAATGCATTGTGGCAACTGCCCTAGAAAAATAAATTCACGCTGGAACAAAAGGAGTTAATATGAAGAATAAAATAGATACATTAGTTGTTGTAACTAACAATGGAGAGAAAGTTTACAAATTAAAAAAGATTATTGAGAAGCCGAAATCATTAGACGATATAAGATTGAAGTTGAAAGAGTTATTCCTAGTGCGAGGCTCTCTCCAAAAAGAAGATAAAACAGAAAGCATCAAAGAGCAACTAACCGCTGTAAATAACCAAATTATGATACTATATTGGGTTTTAGGGAGAGAAGATGAATAGCGAATATAGATGTCCGAAATGTCAAAGCATTGTACTATACAAAAGCGTAGAAAAAACGCACACATATTATAAGTGCCCTTCGTGTGGTTTGGAATTTCGTATAGATAATAGAAAGGAACGGAAAAAAAGGAGTTGAGGTATGGGATTCGATTTTTATAAATTCTTGGCCGAACTTAATCCTTGCATAAAAACGAAAGATGTTGTTATTATTACGAACAAAAAACAGCTGGACGATTTTATGAACAAAAGGAGTTAGTATGATAACAACAGAAATGGTATATTGGATTATTACGTTAGATAAAATAGTTGTTGCTCTTTCAATAGGAGCAGGGCTTCTTGCATTTGCGCTAATCGCTTATGCTTCTTGTCAATTTGGAGATGCCGAGGACTTTCACCCAGTATGGTTCCCGTTCTTTTGCTTTGTGGAATTGTTGCTGATTCTTGGGGCTGTTTTTACGCCTACAACGAAACAGATGGCTGCTATATACATAATCCCCAAACTTGCAAACAACGAACGCATACAAGAGATTGGAGACAAGACGCTTGGAAATGGCGAGAAGCTGTTAGAGCTTACGCAGAAATACATTGAAAAGAAGATAGCAAGCGTATCAGAAAGCAAGGAGGATAAATAGTATGGCTTATTGTCATCAATGTATGTATTATTTTAAAATTGAGAAAGAAGGGAAAGTAACAACATACTGTATGGCTTTGCCTGAAGAAAAAAAGATATTAAGGTTTAAGCCTTGTATCTATTTTACAAGAGAAAAAGAAGAGGAATAGTATGACAGAGAGAGAAGAAAAAATAAGGGTTCTGGTAGCAGAGGATCCTTGCAAAACTTGTAAAATAAAACCGTGCCAAAGAAAATGAATGTTCTCCGTTATGTACGAAAAAGCCCCAGGGAGAACCAGGAAAGAAATAATTGAAAAGCTGGGAGAGGACCTGCGGAAATGGTTCTTCAAGCCAAAAGAAGAAAAGCCAAAAGGGTACGAAAAAGAGTACGATGCCTACATTAAAAAGCTGATGGAAACATTGGCCGAAAAGGCCCTGGACTCTCTATTGGAGGATAAATGAAACCAATAACTGTTCTCTCCCTATTCGACGGAATTAGTTGCGGTAGAGTTGCTTTGCAAAGGGCAAATATACCTGTGGCGAAATACTACGCAAGCGAAATAGACAAATATGCCATACAAGTAACGCAGAAGAATTGGCCCGACACCATACAACTCGGGCAAGAAATTTGCCAAAGATAGATTTGCTAATTGGTGGCAGCCCGTGCCAGGACTTGAGCATAGCCAAAAATGACAGAGAGGGGCTAAAAGGGAAAAAGGAGTAGCCTATTCTGGCATTATGTTCGACTCCTACGAACATGCAAGCCGAAATACTTTCTGCTTGAAAATGTAGCAAGTATGCCGAAAGAAGCAAAAGCGATCATCACACGCGAACTCGGGGTAGAGCCGATACTCATAAACTCGGCACTCGTATCAGCGCAACAAAGAAAAAGACTCTACTGGACTAACATACCAAACATAACACAGCCAGAAGACAAGGGAATACTGCTCAAAGATGTCTTGGAAACAGGAATCGCATATCAAGATAAAAGTCTATGCATTAAAGCGCAATACTACAAGTCCGCAACAGCAAATTTTCTGAGAAATGACGGTTTCAAGGCAACTGGTGTGGCAGAACCGATGCGTGTTCCAGAAGCAACAAAGAAAGGGTATGCCGAAATAATGCAGGGAGAATGTGTGGACCTTACACAAATGACTTCCAAAACCCGCCGTGGCCGTTCAATGAAAGAAAAATCAAATTGTCTAATGGCTAACGATCCACAGTATTACCAATATGTGGGGCAACCCGAAAGATTAGGGAACTTAAAAGGACAGAAAGATAACCAGGCAAACAGAATATATAGTGTTTGTGGAAAATCGGTTTCACTCAATGCGAACGGCGGAGGAGGTGTGGCAAAGACAGGACTATACAAAATTGACCTCCCAGACGGAGAGTATGTTATTCGGAAACTTACCCCAAAAGAGTGCGAAAGATTACAAACATTGCCAGACAACTACACGGAAGGGATAAGCGACACACAAAGATATAAGTGTATTGGCAACGGGTGGACAGTAGATGTAATAGCCCACATATTCAGAGGGATGAAATGAACAAACACAAATTTGCATTGGTAAGACTCGGTAAAAACGGAGATGTGTTGTTCTCTGAATACCAAAGGGCCAAAAGATGCGGAATGAAGAAACGGGCGCTGGAGAAAGAAATTGTAAAGGTTTTGAGTGAAAATGAGAAAAGCAGCCTGTTGAAAAAAGCAATAAAGATAGTAGACAGACTTCTGGCTCTCGGAACCGAAGAAGGAGAATGGGATGCCTAAACTAAAAGACATAGAAGGACTAACAAGAAAAGAAAGAGAACAGGCAAAGGAAGCAAAGAGAAAATACTTCCACGAATACTATTCCAAAAACAAACAAAGGATTCTGGAAAAAGCGAAGGAAAACTATAAAAAAACGAAAAAGAAAATTGCCCGTTGCAAAGAGTGCGGGAAAGAAATCCCAGGCGCTCACGGAATGACACGCTACTGCAAGAAGTGCTTATACGGGCCAGGACACGGAGAAAGCGCACACCTAAAAGCGGCTGCCCGATGGTTTAGAAAAAACTACTTGACAAAGAAGCATGATAAAGATACAATAAAACTATACGTAGTAGACTTCAGCAAAAAGGAGAACAGTTATGAGAAAACTGGAAGCAAACGAAATAGAAGTTAAAGTAAAGAAAGTCACGGACAAAGGGTGCTTGTTGTTACTATTTAAGAACGCAAGAACGGATATGGCGATTCTGGATGAAACCTTCGGTCCCCAGAACTGGCAATGTGACTACAAAACGATAAACGGAGTCCTGTACTGCGGAATCGGGGTCGCATACAACAACAACGGAAACATAACCTGGGTCTGGAAATGGGACTGTGGCATAGAAAGCCGTGCAGATGAAGACGGAAACGAAAAGAAAGGCGAAGCAAGCGATGCCTTCAAACGGGCAGGTTTCAAATGGGGAATCGGCAGAGAACTCTATACGGCTCCGTTCATCTGGGCCAAAGTGGAAACCACATTCCTAAAAGACAGCAACAAATGGGTACTTAAGAACCCCTTCCAAAAGTTCATTGTAGACACCATAGAATACAACGAAAAAGGGGAAATCAGCTACCTGCTCATCACGGATGAAAAAGGGAACAAAATCTTCTCGGGGCGCAAAAAATGAGCATAATCTTCGATGAAATAGCGCACACCTATACGGATGACCGAACGGGGGAACAACCCCCATCGGTCAACCAGATAATCAACGCCGTATACGGTAGCGGGTATGAGTACGTCAAAAAAGAAATACTAAACGCCAGGGCAGAGCGCGGAAAAGAAATACACGCTGATGCCTATAACTGGCTGACAGCAAAAAGGTACTACTCCCCAGAGAACATAGAAATAGTAGAACTTTCCGACTGGTTCGAAAGGAACATGGTGGATCTAAAAGTGGTGGAACCAGAAAAGATAGTATACGTGCCAGGAATGTTCGCGGGCACGGCTGACCTCATAACAGGCCCAGCCAGGGGCGCTCACTTGTGGGACTACAAAACGAACATAAACAAACCCACAAAGAAAATGCTAGCCCATTGGCAAATGCAACTATCGTTCTACAAATACGCTCTTGACCGCATGGGGTACAAAATCGAGCAGATGACCATTCTACACCTAGTAAACACCACTTGCACCCCGTACGAACTGGAATATCTTGGCGATCAATTCGTAATCGACACATGGAAAGCGTTCAAGGAAGGGCGAAAGATAGAAAAGCCGAAAGAAACGTCGCTCCAAACCGTAAACAAAAGGGCGGTGCAGAAGCTCCAAAGAACGCTCGAAAAGATAGCAACCCTTGAGAAAGAGATAGCACCTATCCGCGAACAAATCAAGCAAGAAATGGAAAAACGCGGGATAACGGCCCTAGAAATCGGCAAAATCAGCGTGACCTATGTCGGCCCAGGAAAGCGCAAAAAGTTCGACACGGAACGGTTTAAGGCCGAAAACGGGCCACTCTACTATAGATACATAACTGAAACAGATGTCAAAAGCTCGATAAGGATAAAAGTCAATGAAAAAAAAGAAAGCGTGTAAAGGAAACGGTGGCCTTTGTGTACTTAAGGCGTACAGGAAAGTGAATGGGCTTACTTTCCATCAATGGCGCATAAACGGCAAAAGGGTCACTTACGGGAAATATATGAAAGAAAGAATGACTTGCATATATTTTGAACCCTACATACAAAGATACGTAACATTTACAAAAAGCGGAAGCATCGTAGAAGTAGAAATATTCTATAAGGAGAAATAAAATGAAAGACATAGTTTACACCAGAAGATACAAAGACCAGAAAGGCGAAGAACGCAAAGAATACATCACGGTTGGCTACATGTTCGAAAAGGATGGCCGTACCAGCATACTGATGCGCCCTTGGATAAACGTAAGCGCACTCCAGAACGAAAAAGGCGCGGTGTGGCTCGGGGTCTATGATCACAAACCCAAAGAGCAGAAAGCCGAACCCAAACAAGAAAGCAACCTATACAAAGGGGCAGAAACAGTGGCGGTTGTACGGGAAGCTGTAAACCAACAGCCGAAAGAAACAACTGACAACAACGATGACGTGCCGTTTTAAGTCAACACAAAGGAGAAAAAGTTATGAACAGAGTAGAAACAAAACAAGAATCTTTATTAAAAAAATTCAGAACCATTAGAAGAAAAGAACTCAAAGGGTGTATAACCGAAATAGATAAAGAAAATGCGGAACTCTTTAGGCTCTGGGTGTGGGACAAGGCGCTCGATGTCGCATTTTTAAAACAAAAGGCTCGTCAGAACCTTATACAAAAAGAAGATCTAACCAAAGCATACGAAGCCGTTGCAACCGTCACACCTACGGAAACGGAGGTTTACAACTATCTCAAAATGAAAGGAGAGATATACTAAATGGAATTTGAGATAGAACAGGGGGAAAGATTTCCCACACTAATGGAACTGATAAAGAGGGACAGAAATGCGAGGGGAACTACTAAAAGCGGAAAAGATAGGAGATGCGCTAAAGATAATAGCCGTAGTGCAAGATATTCCACCGATACTGGACAAAGTATGTTCATTGTCTGGGAAAGAGGTGGAGATAAACATTAAGGAACCCAGGGAGAAGCGTAGCCTGGATGCAAACGCGTACTTCTGGGTAATCGTAGGGAAGATAGCCGATAAACTACGGGCCAGCAAGGAAGAAATATACTTCAAACTGCTAAAGGACTATGGGCAGAGCGTAACCATAACGGTCAAAAAGGGCTACGACATCTCAAAGGCAGGATTTAAGTATTACGAAGTGCTAAAAGACGGGCTCATCAATGGGAAAGAGTTCACAGCCTACCGCGTATTCATCGGGTCAAGCCAATACTCCAAACAGGAAATGAGCGTACTAATTGACGGGGCAGTACAGGAAGCAAAAGAGCTGGGAATTGACGTAGAGCTGGAAGGATACA
>CALDPN010000176.1 GCA_937911235.1 uncultured Bacteroidales bacterium | reverse complement strand
GCTAACTTAATGACACAAGTAACTGATTATTATATAACTATGATAATAAATAAGTCACACCAATATCACTTGAGATTCTACGACAAACAAAACAATTTAGTTTGGTCTGAATTAGAATTTAATATCTGTGATAACTCAGGTAATACTTATGAGAACTGGTATGAATCAGTTAAAGGAAATATAAAAACAAAAACTTATGGAACGTTAGCTAATAGACAACGTTCAATCTATGATTATGACGATGATTATACGTCTCTATACTCTTCTAAAAAAAAAGAGACAACCGAAGAAAAGAGTGGTACGAGGACGACGCAGACGATGAATCT
The DNA here is from genome assembly GCA_937911235.1 of uncultured Bacteroidales bacterium. Lineage (GTDB taxonomy): Bacteria > Bacteroidota > Bacteroidia > Bacteroidales > Paludibacteraceae > Enterocola. The sequence goes on along the minus strand of CALDPN010000176.1, from coordinate 7,530 downwards.
AGTTGGTGGCACGGCTACGCCGAAAGAAAAGGAATTTATTATTAACAGTCCTAGTAATGAATGCCTTGTATTTACAGACGTAAACGATGCTACTAATTATATTTATGAATACTATGAACAAAAAGGATTGATAAAAGATTATCGTGCATTCCAACGTAACCATATACGTACAAGGTTAGCACGTAAAAAGATATGTATAATCAACAGTGTAACCTTAGAGTTTATAGATGATGCAGATATCGATGATGGTATTTTAGCCTACGCAGTACACGTAGGAGATATGTGGGAGGTAATAGAATGAGTGAATATGTAAGAAGCAATAATGTTCTAATACAAGTAACTACAGATTTTAAAACAAGTAAGAACTTAATGTATGTAAAGGAATCCAAGTCTATGTTTACACCTGATGAAGTAGCTGAACTAATGATAGAAAATCATTGTGAACTTGTATCCTTTTACAATTCATTAAAAGTATTTGAAATAGAAAACTTAAAAGGAAAGGATGATTGGCGTGGTATCAAAGCGAGAACGTGAGAAGTTATATAAACAATACGTTAAAGAAGATGCAGAGATATCTCTAGTTAAAGAAGCAGGCGCTACAAATAGTAAACAAAAATTTGTTGGAACTAAATGCGCCTTGCTTACGCTTTTGGCGTCGGCACTAAACACATTACTTACAAATAAAATATTAACAGAAGCAGATGTAATGGAATTAGGACCAACAGTATTAGAAGGAAGGAGATGTAATTATGAATTTAAATAAACATATAGAATTTTTTGACCCAACTAATATCGATTGTGCTATACATATAATAGGATGTGGTGCAATAGGTTCAAGAATCACAGAGCTATTAGTTAGATTAGGATGTACTAAAATACATCTATGGGACTTTGATACAGTTAGTCCACATAATATAACTAATCAATTATATACATCTGAAGATATAGGTAAACCTAAAGTAGATTGTCTTGCCGCTTATGCAAAGAAGATAAATCCATTGGTTGAACTAGTACTTCACGGTAAGTACAGTAAACAAAACGTATCAGGATTTGTATTCTTATGTGTAGACAGTATAGATTTAAGAAGAGAAATCGCTACACATTTAAAAGAAAATAAATACGTTAAAGCAATGTTCGATGCAAGAATGAGATTAACAGATGCACAAAGTTACGGTGCAGATTGGTCTGAGAAAGCTAGTAAAGAAGCATTCATTAACACAATGCAATTCAGTAGTGAAGAAGCAAAAGAAGCAACACCTGTGTCAGCCTGTGGAACTACACTATCTGTAGCACCTACAGTATGGACAGTTGCATCAGTTACTGTAAGTAACTTTATAAACTTTACATTAGGTAAAGAAATTAAATCAATAATTTTATTAGATGCCTTTGAATATAATATCAATGCATTCTAATTAAATCTAATAGTAGTATTTTTATATCGGGAAGATATAAAGCATCTATCAAATGAGAAGATGTATTACACTTTTAAGTCGAGAATTCAGCATGAAGACTGGAGCTGCATCGGGATGGAGGACGAGACGTCATCTCCAAACTCACTCCACTGCCTGGGTCGGGTTCAGATGTATACACTTCAGACATTACTTCTAATCCAGAATGATTGGATACTGCTCACCTTCGATTGGATTCCTTGGCGTTATTAACTCTTTAGTACTATTAGAAAAAGAAAGGAGACTATTATGTTTTACACTTATAGGTATAGAAAAAGAGATAGACAAATTAATATTGATGAAGTTTTAGATAATCTATTTGCAGGCAATGACTACCAAGAACCAGAAGCTGGAGTCAATGCAGTGTATAGAGATTTATCTTACGCACGCTATCGTACTATACAAGTAGACCCAACTAGAATAACAGAGACACAACGTAGATATACAGTTAGACATATTAATAAGGTAAACCAATTAACAGAAGTAATTAGGGTATGGTTACTACAACACCAAGCAGATATAGTTTACCACGAATTTAAAATACCTAAAGCAACAGGAGGCTTTAGAGAAATCAAAGCACCAGGAGATGTGCTTAAAGAATTTATGCAAGAAATTAAAATACAATTAGAACATATCGGAGTATGCCCACACGACTCAGCTTATGCATATATAAAAGAGCGTGACTGTAAGAAGGCATTACAAAGACATCAAGACCACAAACCTAATTGGTTCTTGAAGTTAGACATATCTAAGTTCTTTAATAACTGTAGTCCTGAGTTTATTAAGAAACAACTTAGACTAATTTATCCATTTACTTTAATGGAGGATTCATGTTATAATGAATTTATAGATAGCCTATGTAGCCTAGCGTGTTTAGATGGAGAACTACCACAAGGTACACCACTATCACCGCTTATAACTAACTGGTTAATGGTACCTATAGACTATCATATAAATAAAATGCTTAACAGTTTAGATGATAACTTCTATACTTATACTAGATACGCAGATGATATGCTTATTAGTTGTCGTCATAAGTTTGATACTAATGAAGTAATAAGTTTAGTTAAAGCATTATTATTAGAAATGCAAACACCTTTTGAAATTAAGGATGAGAAAACTAGATTCGGTTCTAAAGCAGGACGCAACTGGAACCTAGGTATTATGTATAACAAAGATGATAACATCACAATAGGATATAGAAGAAAGAGAAGAATAAAAACTATGCTATTCCAATTCTTCCAAGGACATAGAGACTATGAATATGTACTAGAATTAAATGGGGAACTAGCATACCTAAAAAATATAGAGCCTGATTATTATTATGGTTTAATGCAAAGTATGAATCAGAAGTATGACTTCCATTTTATGCAAGAGATTAAAAAGATATTAAGACATCAAGTCTAATAATAGTGGAATTATTATATTTCGATACCCGAGTATAATGCTTTACTCTTACAGATAAAGTTTCACATTGTCGTAGCCAGCTTGCGAAACGCCTCGCGGAGCTATTCGCCGCTACTATTTAAAGCACTATTATAATTTAACAATGGCAATCATTTAATCCTAGATTAAATTCATTTAGATAATAATCAAATGATTCACACTGTCACTTCAGTCGTGAAACCTGCCAGGTAACAGCTGATTAATACAGGGATTAATCCGCTGTAACCATGCAGGTTCACTCTAATTTTTAAGCATTGTTAAATAGAAAGGAGTTGTTACTATGGGAAATAAAAGAAGAATTAATGTAAAAGCATTAACAGATGCAGAGCGTGATAGACTGTATGAAATACAATTTTATATTTTTATAAAGAAACTTTTAGATGCTAATAATAAATCAGCACTCACTTTAGATATATTAGATAGTCTAGGTAATTTATTTAATTGTAACATAATGACTTTAAAAAGATTAGCATCAGATGTGTATCAAGATAGAGGGATACTTGTTCCATCTAAACAAGAGTTAGCTGTAATGTATTATCGTAGCGGTGTCCCTATACTTCGTATCAGAGAACTATTACAAATACATCAACAGACTTTGTACAGATATCTAGAAGATTATATTTCTGCAGGACAATTTGAATATGTTTATAAAACAGAAGACGAAGACCTTGTAACAATCAAAAGATTTATGATACAATTAGAACAGTTAATAAACTGGAGGTAATAATATGGGACTAATGAATATTAAATTTAATGATAATGAAATAGAGTTACAACAGTTACAAGATGTATTCAATGAACTAGGAGAAGACGCACTGTACTATTCACATTATGAATTAGCTAGTGCAACGGAGTTCAGTGCATCAGACTGGAAATTATTTTTAACAGACCCAAGAGTACAAGACTTTTTAGAATTAGAATTAAGTTTGAATCAACAAACTGCAATAAGAAAAATGATGCGTGACATAGACCAGAGTAGGTCAACAGGTCAAGCACAATTATTAAATACATTAGTTAATCAATCAAGTCAAAGTAAAAAGAAGGAAGGACCTATCTTTATCTATACTTACATCCCACTAAACAAGGAGGAAGAGTATGCCCCTAACGTACAGATTGCAGAGAGCGACCCGTTTGAAGTTAGAGTTACGAACTGATAATAAGATAGGTGTAGGTAGAGCAGGTGGTTGTGAGTTGATACCTAATACACCATCTGCTTGTAAACGCCTAGGCTTTGAAGTAACTACAGAACAATTTAGAAATGATTTTAATTTAGATTTATTAAAAGACTTACGTGCCTATCAAAAAGAGGACGCTATATTTTTGGCACAGAGAAAGAATGCAGGATGTTTTAACCAGCAACGTACAGGTAAAACACCTACAAGTTTGTTAAGTCTCAAACTAAAAGGATGTAAGAAAGTATTGATAGTATGTCCCGCATCAATGGTACCAGTATGGAAATCAGAATTTGAACAGTGGTATGGAGACCCTTGTATTGCATTACAAGGAACTAAAACAAAAAGATTAAAGTTATTAGAAACGTGGACAGATGGTTTAGTTATAGGCTATGAATGTCTAAGAATCGTAGACCACTATGATAAAACCACAGGTGAGTATACACATAGTACTGGAGACTTAGCTGATATACTAGCACATAAAGATATAGATGCAGTTGTATTAGATGAAGCACATCGTATTAGAAACTATAAGAACAAAACAGCAGAGGCTGCATTCAAATTAAAAGATATACCAAACAAACTAGCATTAACAGGAACACCAACACTTAAGAAGCAGGAAGAAATATATAGTATCCTTCACTTCTTATATCCTAGTTTGTTTAAATCTTACTGGAGATTTATAGATTATTATTTTATAAAAGAATATAGGGAGATATGGAATGGTCGTAGAGCTATACAAACTACAGAGATAGGACCATTACGAAGACCAGAAGAACTACAAGAGTTCTTAGATTTAATATCCACACAACGTAAACGAATTGAAGTAATGCCTTGGTTACCTAATAAAGATAAACAAACTATTTATCTAGAACCAACTGAACACCAAGCCAGATACATCAAGGAGTTAAAAGAGTTCTTTGAAACAGGAGATGTAACTACAGTAGGTACATTAGATACGCTATTGCGTGAGAGACAAATATGTTTGTCGCCCGCTTTGCTATCGCTGGGTGATAACACATCACCTAAGTACAACTGGATACAGCAATATCTAAATGACTATCCTGAGAAACAAGTTATTATCTTTAGTAAGTTTACTCAATGGTTAAAACTTTTACACGAGAAGATAAAGGACTCCGACATCTTTGTCGGTGAGACTACATCTAAACAACGTGAGAAACTAAAGAAAGATTTTCAAGCAGGTAAACTTCGTGTATTACTTATACAGATAGACGCAGGTAAAGAAGGATTAACTTTAGATAGTGCAGACACAATTATATTTACAGATAAGTTCCCACCTGTCGGAGATATAGAACAAGCAGAAGATAGATTTGTTGCTACATCTAAAGACAGAGTGAAGAAGGAACAAACAATTTATTCTTTAGTTATGAATAATACTTACGAAAAGAATATAGAAAAAAGTTTGAATCGTAGTTCATCTGAACTAGATTTAATAAATGATTATCAAAAGTATTTGAAAGGAGAATAGTATGAATATGAATCATTGTGTCTTTGTTGGACGTATTAAAGAAATAGATGCATACGACTGTGACATTATTGTTGAAATTATAGAACAAGATAGTAAAGTTCTAGTACACGTTAATGCATCTAAAAACATAATGGAGCACATTAGAGACTACTGTAAAGAAGGCGATATCGTAGGTGTTAGAGGACATCTAACTGGTGGTAAGTATGCCTTAGGTGTATTTGCTGAGAAGCTAAGTTTTCTTAACCGTGGTAAACCGATAGAAGAATTTGAAGGGAGGTGAGAAGAATGGCATTAGGAAAGAAATTTCGTACCTCTACAAGAATGCAGGCTAAAGCATCTATAATGATAGAAGGTTTAACTGGTAAAGGTAAATCTGGATTAGCACTTGCATTTGCTAGAGCACTCGCTAGCAGTTGGGATAAAATCTATGCAATAGATACAGAGAATATGGCACTTGACTTATTCGTAGATATACCTATGCATACTGGCGCAAGGTTTGAATCAATAAATAAAGTAGACCTTACACCAGAAGACGGATACGCACCTAGTAACTATAAAGCTTTAAGAGATGAAGCTATAGATGCAGGCGCTGAAGTTGTTATTATGGATAGTTATTCACACGCGTGGACAAGACAAGGTGGTGTATTAGATAAAGTATCTAAAGTAAAATCAACAAGCCGTAGTGCAAATGATTACACAGCTTGGAATGATGAAGAAGTATCTAAAGAAAAGAATTTAATATTTGATTTAGTACGTAGCCCAAAGGCACATATCATAACTACAGTACGTAGTAAAGAAAAGTTCGCACTTGAAATGAATGAGGCTAAAGGAAAGAACGAAGTCGTTTCATTAGGTGAACAACAAATCCAACAAGATGGATTAAAGTATGAACCTGACTTAGTATTAAGAATGATTAGTCCAGGTAATACAAAAGGTAAAGCACCAGTAGCATTGATTATTAAATCAAGATACGCAATCCTTGAAGAAGGAATAGAGTATGAGTTCACTGATGATTTACTTAAACAAGTTGCATCTTATTTAGCAGAAGGTACATCACCTGAAATTTTATTAGAGCAACAAAGAAAAAATTATATAGAAGGTGTTAAGGAATATTGTGAAGGTAACAAAACACGTATGAGTATTTGGCGTAATATAAAAGAAACAGCAGGACACAAAGACTCTAAGATAGAGGAAATACCTTTAGCAGATTTACGTGATATGTTCATACAATTAACACAAGATTAGGAGGAAGTAATATGGCTAAGAAAAAAGATATGCCAATAGAAGAATGTGTTAATGACACATTACCTTGTGAATTAGTTGCAGCTGATACAGAAATAACTAATGAACAATACAAACAATTATGTGAATGTAAAGATAATGCATTAAGATTAGCAGAAGAAATTCAAAATAATCTACGTAATCAATTAAGTGAGCAAGTAGAAATGTATAACAGAGATGTTAAATATTTAACAGAGATAAACAAAAACTCTATTAAATATACTAGAGCTAAAGAAGATGCAGTACTTAAAATTTTAGAAGGTGTGACTTCACTATTAACTATAGATAGAATGCCAATCACACCAGTAGCAGAGAAGGAGGAAAAATAATATGGCAATTAATTTCGACGCATTACCAAAAGATAAACCAAATGGTAATTCAACAGTAACTGAAGGAAGACACTTAGCACAAGTGTTCAAAGCTGAAATGACTACAAGTAAAGAAGGTAATAAATATTTAAGAGTTACATTCAAAACTAAAGATGGTGGCTTTGTTAATGAAAACTATTTTGATTCTGATAAACCTTTCTTACAATATAAATTAGGTCGTTTATTAAAAGCAACTAAAGTTGTATTAGAAGGAACAGGAACTTTAGAAGACATTGCAAAAGTTATTAGAGATAAAAAGTATCTTTATTGGCTTCGTGATTTGGTGAAGGAATTGGGCATTGATGTTCAGCTCTTTACCTCTGACT
>CALDPN010000175.1 GCA_937911235.1 uncultured Bacteroidales bacterium | reverse complement strand
CACATTTTTTTGCAAGACCGGCTGCAACAATGTTTTTAGCAACATATCTTGCAGCATAAGCGGCACTTCTGTCAACCTTTGTTGGGTCTTTACCTGAGAAAGCACCACCACCATGAGCACCTTTACCACCGTATGTATCAACAATAATTTTACGACCAGTCAAACCAGTGTCGCCGTGAGGACCACCAATCACAAACTTACCTGTAGGGTTTACAAATAGTTTGAAATCACCTTTATTTAGTACTTCGTAGCGTGTATCTAGAGCGAAAACACGTGGAAGAAGAATGTTTGCCACGTCTTCTTTGATTTTAGCAAGCATTTCTTCGTCGTTTTCCATAAATTCGTCGTGTTGGGTAGAAACCACGATAGTGTCTATACGCACTGGATTGTTGTTGTCGTCGTATTCTACTGTTACTTGCGACTTTGAGTCTGGACGTAGGTAAGTCATTTCTTTGCCTTCGCGTCTGATAGCTGCAAGCTCTTTAAGCAGAGCGTGAGACATATCTAGTGTGATAGGCATAAAGTTTGATGTTTCGTTGCATGCGTAACCAAACATCATACCTTGGTCGCCAGCACCTTGGTTGTATGGGTCTTCTCTTTCTACACCGCGGTTGATGTCGGCAGATTGCTCGTGAATAGCAGAGAAAACACCACAAGAGTGTGCTTCAAACATGTATTCGCTCTTGGTGTAACCAATGCGTTTAATCACGTTGCGTGCCACTGTTTGCACATCTACGTATGCAGAAGATTTTACTTCACCTGCTAGCACCACTTGACCAGTGGTAACAAGGGTTTCGCAAGCCACCTTAGATTCTGGTGCTTGTGCTAAGAAGTTGTCTAGAATGGCGTCTGATATTTGGTCTGCCACTTTATCTGGATGTCCTTCAGAAACAGATTCTGATGTAAAAAAGTATCCCATAGTTTCTTTAAAATTTAATTTCAGTTTACAAAGATAAGCAAAAACTCCTAACTCCTAACCCCTAACTCCTAACTTTTAGCTGTAAAGCTTACTTATCACCCAAATTTTCAGCCTTGTTGGCACTATTTTCATGATAAAGCAAAGTGTTTTATACATGATATGTGGTACCACTACCGGGCTTGGATTTTCTTGTTTCAAGACTTTTGCAATGGCTTTTGCTATCACTATTGGCTTCATGCCGTTTTGCTCGTCTTTTTCCATAGTTTGTACAGCCACACGCATTGCTTCTGTGTATGCTGAGCCTGGAAGTTCACTTGCCTCGGTATATTTTCTGCTGGCTGTGAAGTCTGTTTTTACGTCGCCTGGAAGAATGCAAGTACATTTTACATTGTATGGCTTCATCTCCATAGAAAGTGCTTGTATTAGGAGCATAATGGCAGATTTACTTGCAGAATAAAAGCCTTGGAATGGGATAGGGGCTACTGCTGCCACTGATGAAATGGCAATAATTCTACCGTGTTTTTGCTCTCTAAATACAGGAAGGCAAGCTTGTACTGTATTGAAAACTCCAAAGAAGTTTGTTTCCATTTGGTAGCGAGCTTCTTCAAGCGATGTGTCTTCCACAGAGCCTGCTATGCCGTTGCCAGCGTTGCAAATTACTGCAGAGAGTTCGCCTTGTTCTTCAATAATTCTAGATACTGCCACGTCGAGGCTGTTTTTGTCTGTAACGTCGGCGCAAAGACCTATAATTCTACCTCCAGAGAAAGGGTCTTCCACATTTTCGCTACCTCTGCGAGATGCTGCATAAACAGTATAACCTTGTCTCATAAGGTATTCTGCTGTGGCACGACCTATGCCTGCGCTACCCCCAGTTAATAAAACGATGTTTCCTAATATGTTCATGTTGCAACTATTAGATTTGTTTGATATATGCGCGGCGGCGTTTGTATATTTCGTGGTCGAAAAGTAGGAAGTTTGCCATACTTTTCATATTGGTTTCTAGAATTGCTGTTACAGATGCGTATTTTACCTTATGTTTTTGATAGAAAGGTAATTGGTCTGTAAATATTAGTGAGTTGATACCCTTGTTTTGGTAGTCTGGACGCACTGCAATTAGAAGCAAGTCGGCAGATTCGTATGTTTTTGCGGTAAGTGCTTTTAGCATGTGAACCCAACCAAATGGGAACAATTTACCTTTGGTTTTTCTTAGTTCTTTACTTAAGTTTGGCATAGCCACACCCACGCCCACAAGTTCGTCGTTTTCGTTTACTAGTAGGCTCACTAGGTCGAAATTTAGAATAGGGAAGTATAGGTCGCTATAATATTTCTTTTGTTTCTCTGTGAGTGGAGAATAGTTGTAAAGTTGTTTGTATGCTGTGTCGATAAGGTCAAAGAAGCTATAACCGTAGCGTTTGATAAGTTCTTTACTGTTCTTAACGTGAGTAGCTCTCACCTTATATCTGTCTGCAATAAGATTTGCCACACGGCTCATTTTTTCTGGAAGTACTTCTGGCACTTTAATGCGAATTTCTATCCAGTCTGCTTCTTTGCCAAGTCCGTATGCTTCAAAGTGTTCCACATAATATGGGTGGTTGTAAAGTGCAGCCATTAGTGAAAGGTATTCGTAGCCTTCTACTAGAAGACCTTGGTGGTCTAGGTCGGTGAAGCCCACAGGACCATTTAGGGCGTCCATGCCTTTGCTTTTACCCCATGCTACAACTGCATCTAGAAGTGCTTTAGATACTTCTTTGTCGTCGATAAAGTCGAACCAACCGAAACGCACCTTTTTCACATTCCAGTGAGCATTTGCTTGTTTGTTTATAATACCTGCAATACGACCCACAATTTTTCCGTCTTTGTATGCTAGGTAATAAACGGCCTCGCAAACTTCAAATGCTGGGTTTTTCTTACTGTCTAGAGTGTTTAACTCATCGAAAATTAGAGGAGGGCAAAAATATTCATTGCCTTCAAAAATATCTATCCCAAATTGAACAAATTTCTTTAGTTCTTTGCGGGTTTTAACTTCAGAAATAATTACAGCCATATCTTTTTTATTTAGCAGTTAAATCTTTTTTTACTAGTTCTGATGGTCTTTGTTTTAGCACATCTATGGCTTTATAAGGCCATGTTTCTTCCATATCCCAGTTTGGTCTTAGTTGAAGCTTTTTAGGATAATAATAGACCATTTCTGGTTGTTTTTTCTTGTCTAAATTACCAGCATCCCATTTTTTATTGCCATTCTCGTCTATATACATTCTTATATAGTAATAGCCTGGTGCTACATCTTCGAAATATGCCTCTCTGTTTTCTACTGGGCATTCTTTCATAAGCACTTCGCGCTCGGTAAGTAGTTGTACTATGCCGTTAGGAACGTTTTCGTTAAACTTAATATATAGGTTTGAATATTCTTCTAGTTTTTTTATTTTTATAGGTTTGTTGAATTTATCTGTAGCCCTATCGTAAATACTTATTACACTAGCAGAATCCATTTTTAGTTGGTAGCTTCCGCCTAGTTCTTTTTTAAATAATAGGTATAGTTTCTTTTTGCAGATACTATCGTCGAACATAATTTTGTAGTCAACGTTTTTATAAACTGTATCTACTTTTAGTGAAAGACTAATACTGTCTTTTATTACTTCTTTTATTGGTTCGTTGAATACAATTCTGATGGTGTCGTACACTTCTAAACTTCTGTTTAGATTGTGAGTGAAACCAAATGCGTCTTTACCAGTAGATTGTTCTTTTTTGCGTTTTGAGGCTTTTGTTTCTCTATGTATTAGGTATAGGGAATCTGTTTGAGAAACATGTTCTCCTACGCTGTCTGTTCTTAAATATGTAACAGATATTCGTATGCTGTCGTTGTTGTAAAGTAAACTATCTTTTACCCAAAAAATAAGCGAGTCGGCTCTGCCTGTTTTTTCTTTTAGAAATGGTTCTGCAAATATACTGTCGCTTATAAGGCTAACGATAGGTTCTTTCTCTTGTGGCTCAGAGAAAAGAAGTGTAAATGTGTTTCTCTCGTTTCGTTTGTAGCTTTCTAGTCTATGAATAATATCTTTTTCCTTAAAGGTTTTCAGAATAATGTCTTTTGGATAATATTCATAGAATGCATCTACCACTATGCTATCTGTGGAAATAGAGTCTATTTTACCATGTAGGTGTGCGTATGGAGTAATGCTAGAATCCATAAATGCAATGTCTGTACCTTTGTTTTGGTAAAGGTTTACTCCGCCCGCATCGTTTATTGCAAATAAATTATATGTGCCTTCGGCAACGCCATAAATGGTAAAATCTCCATTGACATCGGTTTTAGTAATCTTTTCAAATTTAATTTTGCTGAAAGCTGTGTCTGAAAGATTGCTATGAATACCTACGGTGTAATTCTTTTTTGCTGCAAGTGTTTGAGCGTCAATAACTTTTCCGCTTATCTGCAAAGAATCTACCTTATCTCCTGTAGAGAATGTATAAACATAGTCTGCAAAAGGATTCGACTCTGTGTAGTCCACAATACATTTTTTTATTTGTATGGTGTATGTGGTGTTTGGCAGAAGTGAATCTTGAAGTGCAATATTCACTTTTTTACCTAATGCCTTAACTGATGGTAAATTCTTTTGTGGAGGTGAAAATATAACGTTTTGAGTAGGGTTGTTTACAGAAACAAGCTCGTTGAACTCAAGTGTTATAGTTTTTGTAGTAACGTTGGTAGAACCATTTATTGGGGTGGCAGCTACTAGCAATGGAGGCTCTGTGTCTTTAGGCCCTCCTTGAGGACCAGACCCTCTGTTTGCACAAGACTGCAAGGCCAGAAAAAAGATAATCCAGCCTAACAGCAGTATTGTGTATCTTTTAATTAAGTTCAATTAATTATTCAGTAATTTTTTTGAACAAGTTTTTCATGCTCACTTGTTCACCAATAATGTTGTATAGATCGGCAATAGCTACGCGGTCTTGTTTCATAGTGTCTCTATGACGGATAGTAACTGTATTGTCTTCTAATGTTTGGTGGTCTACTGTGATACAGAATGGAGTACCCACAGCGTCTTGACGACGATAACGTTTACCGATAGAGTCTTTTTCGTCGTAGCTACATTTGAAGTCAAATTTCAAGCTATTGATAATTTCGCGAGCTTTTTCTGGAAGACCGTCTTTCTTAACAAGTGGCATCACACAAGCTTTCACTGGAGCTAGCACTGGAGGCAAGTTAAGAACTACACGGCTGTCGCCACCTTCTAGTTTTTCTTCTGTATATGCAGCAGAAAGAATAGAAAGGAACATACGGTCTACACCGATAGAGGTTTCGATAACGTATGGAGTGTATGATTGGTTTAGCTCTGGGTCGAAATATTTAATGTTTTTGCCAGAGAATTTTTCGTGTTGGCTTAAGTCGAAGTCTGTACGGCTGTGGATACCTTCTACCTCTTTGAAACCAAATGGCATTTCAAATTCGATGTCGGT
>CALDPN010000174.1 GCA_937911235.1 uncultured Bacteroidales bacterium | reverse complement strand
ACCAGGACTCAAGCAACGAATACTACACCCTGTACTATGCGTTCGCAGAGCTCTTACTGGAAGTCCTGTGCCGATACCAGCGGGGAACAAAGTACAAAGTGATTATCTGCCCCTGCGACTCCGAAACCAGCGTATTCAGGGAACTCCCAAAGTACGCAGAGTGGCTGGGAAACCCGAAAATCATCTTCTCTCACTACCCAGAGAAATCCTGGGAAGACTACTTTGACATGGACTACCAGAAGGAATACGGGTGCAAGGCGAGCGAAGTGCTCATCTTCACAAACCCGCCCTTCAAGGGTCTAGGGAAAGCGCTAACGCAAATACGTTGTGACTATCTCCTGTTCGGGTCCAACGCAGTAAGCATAAGGACAGGAACGTACGCCAAAGAGGGCAGAGGATTCGTCTACATCAAGAACAACGAAGACTTCTCGGGCAACGCTGACCAGTTTGAGCAGAAATACGGCTCGGTAAAGACCTTCTTCTACTCAAACCGACAGTTTGTCTCAAAGGGCAAGCAGTACACAAACGAAACCCAGCACCCACACAGCGTACGATTCGGAAGAAGGAAACTAAAACTACTGGAGGACACTAAATGAACATTACAGAAAAAGTCTCGTGTGCACATCCCGATAAAATTGCTGATAGGATAGCGGGCGTACTCGTGGACCATTGCTACAAGGAACAAGAAGACCCGAAATGCGCTTTCGAGGTTCTAATCGGACACAACGCGTGTTTCGTAACTGGGGAAACCTCTGTACACATACCGAAAGACCACGTCAAACACATAGCCGAAACCATTTCTGGCGTAAAATTAAAAGATTTTGAATACATCGAAGTCCCGCAGGACCCCATACTGGCGGGCAACCAAAAGGAACTGCGTTGCGGGGACAACGGAGTATTCGCAGGGTTCATCAAACCAGATGTACACAAACTGGCTGGGGCAATATGCTACGAACTTTACCAACACTACCCCTACGACGGAAAGATAGTCCTCAACGAAGATACCAAAGAACTAACCGTATGCTGGTCCAACACAACAGAGGAACAGATACGGCAAATTATACCAACCGCAACCAGTATCAACCCACTCGGGCCCTGGACTGGGGGAATTAACGTGGACACAGGTATTACAGGCCGAAAACTAGCCAGCGACTTCTACGGTATCGAAAAACCACTCGGCGGGGGAACTATGCACGGCAAAGACCTATCCAAAGCTGACTGCTCCGTAAACATCTACTGCTTCCTAAAAGCCTGGGATGAAGGCAAAGACCAGGAAGCCATCTGCTCCATTGGGGACACGCACGTCAACGTCAACGGACAGAAAGTGCCCTTCAACGATATCGTCATCATCGCCAAAGAATACATCCGCAGACTCGGGGGCTTTGAAAGCCTAGCTGAATGGGGGTTAAGATAACTATGCCAAAGGGAGATAACCCCAATAGCAGAAAAAATCTCATACCGATCACCAAGAAAACGGCAAGAGAGCTAGGCAGAAGGGGTGCAGAGGTAAGCAACGCTGTCCAGAAACGCGCCAAAACCTTCGCGGAAGAACTACGCATACTCCTAGAAGCAGAGATAACCAACGGCAAGGGAGAAAAGGTAACCACCCGCAAAGCTATCAGCACCGCCCTGGTAAAGAAAGCCATACAAGGGGACAAAGGGGCCTATGAGCAGATACGCGACACAGTAGGGGAGAAACCCACAGACCGCGTGGAACAGGTAGTCATTACCCCAGAGGTGGACTTCGAAAAGCTTGCCGCACTACGAAAGGCGCTCCGAGATGATGACTAATGACTGATGAAAAGATTAAGCTATTAGAGGAAACCCCAAACGAAGCCGCCCAGCTCTTACGGGTGGACCTCCAGCTATTCATCAAAGTATTTCACTACTGCGTCACAAAGCAAGATTTCGTATTCAAGCCCTTCCACAAGAAAATCATAGCCAAACTGGAAAGCATAGTCTATGACAAGCCACACAACCTGGTAATCAGCATAAGCCCACGGTTCGGTAAATCAGCCATTATGCGCTACTTCGTGGCCTGGACCTATGCCATAAACAAGAACTGCAACAATATCTACACCTCCTACTCTGATGAACTCGTAAGGCAATTCAGCGGGGAAATCAGGGACCTTGTGAACTCCAAACTCTACCAAAAGCTATTCAACACCCGCATTAAGGAAGACACCCAGAACAAAGGGCTCTGGCAAGTGGAGAACGGCGGGAGTGTCCGCGCGTGCTCCATGGGGGGGCTCAATCACAGGGTTCGGGGCAGGCAACACCAGCGGAAAGACATACGGCGGGTGCATACTCATAGATGATGCCCTCAAAGCCGATGATGCACACAGCGAAAAGGCCAAAAGGGACTGCTGGAACTATTTCACAGAAACCCTCATCAGCCGCAGAAACAGCGAAACCACGCCCATAATCATCATTATGCAGAGGTTGGCCGTAGATGACATCGTAGGTATACTCAAGAAGAATAACGCAGAATTTGAATACCTAGAGTTCCCTGTACTGGACCAGGACAACCAAAGCATATGGCCCGAAAGGTTCAGCACCGAAGCCCTGCTCAAGATCCAAAAGGAACAGCCAGGGTTCTTTGCCGCCCAGTACATGCAAAACCCAGTAGTGGAGGGTGGCAACCTATTCAAGGACTACACGTTCGTAAGGGGGCCGATACCAGAGCACTTTGACTACACTTTCATAACCTGCGACACCGCCAGCACCAGTAAAACAACCTCGGACTACACAGCGGCGGGGGTCTGGGGAGTACACGGTGACGGGGACCAGAAAAGGCTGTATCTGCTGGACCTCCTATGGGACAAAATTGACTCGGCCCAGAGCGAACAATACCTCATACCGTTTATCAAGAAACACGCGCACCAGAACTTCATTGGGGCGCTCATAGAACCCAAAGGCCACGGCATATACCTCAACCAGCGTATGCCACTCTACAACGTGCCTATGCAACCGCCAGACAGGGTAGATGAGTTCTTCAAGGACCGCAGACTGGACAAAGTGGCCCGTGCGAACATTATCATCCCCCAGCTAGTCAACAACCCGATATTCGTAGGGGAAGGGATAGCGGAAGACACGTTCCTAGCGATCAAAAGAGAGCTGATGTCGTTCCCAGACGGCGAACACGATGACTTCACAGACACGCTCATAGATGCCGTGAAGTGGTGCTACAACCGCACACCCAGCATCCTGGATGTACTCTAGCCATCTAGCCCCGTAGTCCTTGACAGAAAGCCCCGAAAAATGCTATAGTGGACCAGTAAATCTACACCATACACCATATAGGCCTGGTATGAGTAAGAACAAACAAAACTCAAAAGATTTAACCCAAGAAGTAACAAACTCTCTTTCCTCCGTAATCGCCTCTCTCGGCGGCTACGGGCTCGGAACAGCGTTCGGTAGCACTCAAGTCAGCCAAACCGACACCCTATTCAAAAACAACCGCTGGTATCTCGTAAGCAACATCCGACAGGTATTAAGCGAACTATACGTGGAACACGGTATCGTGCAGACCCTCGTGGACCTGCCAGTAGATGATGCCTTCCGCGGTGGGCTCGACATTGTCTGCGATGAAATGGAACAAAAGGACATCGATGACCTCAACTACCGATTAGAGCGCTCTGGCATACTGGAAGAATACACCCAGGCCAAAAAGTGGACCCGTCTGTACGGTGGAGGGGCATTACTCGTCATCAACGATGAAGACCCGAAAACAGAGTTCAAGATAGAACACGTCAAGGAAGGGGACAAAATTGTCTTCAAGCCTGTGGATATGTGGGAACTCTACTACGGCATAACCAACGTAGGCGAACTCAACGGGCCATACGTGAACAAAAACCCAGATTTTTACAACTACTACGGGAAACAGGTGCACCACAGCCGTGTACTGCGTATGGAGGGCAAACAAGCCCCCTCACTTATCAGGCCGAAACTGCGTGGCTGGGGCGTGTCCGTTATCGAACCCGTGGTGCGATCCTACAACCAATACCTCAAGAGCGTGAACCTATCCTTTGAAGTCCTGGATGAATTTAAGGTAGACATCTACGGAATTGAAGGGTTCAACACCGCGCTAATGTCCCCAGGGGGCTCTGACAAAGTAACCAGACGTGTGCAAATGGCAAACGTACTGAAGAACTACCAGAACGCCCTTGTAATGGACAACAAGGACAAATTCGAGTCCAAACAAATCAGCTTCACGGGACTGGCCGAAACTATGCGGGAAATCCGTATGCAAATCGCCGCCGACCTGCGTATGCCCTTAACCAAACTATTCGGTATGAGCGCCGCGGGGTTCAACAGCGGGGAAGATGACATCGAAAACTACAACGCGATGATAGAAACGGAAATCCGCAGCAAGTCCAAAAAGGACCTCCTCAAAATAATCGAAATTTGCTGTGCCATGTGGTACGGAGAAGTCCCAGACAACATTAAAATCAATTTCAAGCCGTTACGTGTCCTGTCAGCCGAACAGGAAGAAAACATTAAGGGCAACAAACTTCAGCGGATCATCACCGCAATGCAAGCGGGTGTAATGACCGCCGTGGAAGCAAAACAAGCCATCAACAAAGAAATGCTCTTGCCCGTGCCGATAGAAGAAAACGACGTTCTTGACCCTACGGCACAAGGGGTAGAAACGGAAGACATCAATGAAGTGGATGTCCGCACGAACTCCAAGCCAGGGCTATTTGAAAGGCTAAAAGCGCTCTATAAGTGAGGGGAAGGGGACCGATGAAAAGGTTCAACGTAGCAAAGGCCCTGCGTAACGATGAAAAGACATATCGCCCGCTGGAAAAGGCGGTCACATACGTCTTTTACGAGCTGATATACAAGCCGATATTTGACATAGTGAAGGAAGAAATCGGGGAAGACTGGATGTCCCTGGTAATGCCAAAGGTGCTCAAGGAACGCAGAACACAGCGCAAAGATGATCTAAAGGAAGAAATCGAGCACAACAAAGAGGTGTACTCGTACCTATACAAGAACGCAAAGGAAAACAACGAGGGCCAGAACCCGCTAATTCGGGCTATCCTTTCGGGCAAAGTTCAGTATGTACAGGACCACTTTGAGGGCACTTTTAGCATCTACATCAGCAGAGCTATCAGGGCTATGGGTGGAAAGTTTGACAGCCGAACGAAACATTGGCGCGTACCCAGGGCAAAGTTGACCCCGCAAGTGTCCATAGCCATAGGGACCGCCAGCGGGAAAATAGGGCGTATTAAAGAGCGCGTAGAGGGACACCTGGAGAAACTGCGAGGGCTTATACAGAAGAACCCAGAGTTCACGTTCGAGCAGGCATTTACGGCATCCATAAACACGCTCGGAAAACGATTTGAAGAAGGCATAAAGGGCATAACTGTGGCCCCAGAGTTCACACCAGAGATGATAAAGGAACTCTCGGAGAAATACTCTCACAATATGAACCTTTACATAAAGACCTGGACCGAAGAAAGTATCGTACGATTACGGGACAGGGTGCTAGTAAACACGTTCAAGGGGAACAGGGCCGAAGGGCTCGTAAAGACCATTGAGCACGATTTCGGAGTAAGTCTGAACAAGGCAAAGTTCTTGGCCAGACAAGAAACCTCCTTGCTGATGAGCCAGTACAGGGAAGAACGGTACAAATCAGCTGGGGTACAGAAATACCGCTGGCTGACATCTGGGGATGAAAGAGTCCGTGGATATCACAAGCGGTTAAATGGTAAGATATTCACGTGGGACAACCCACCAGTAGTAGATGACAAAGGCCGAAGGGCACACCCAGGCCAGGACTTCGGATGCCGATGTGTAGCCGCGCCAATTGTAGAATGATAAAGGAGAAACCAAAATGGGATATTACGCAGATTTAATCAAAGAAAAACAAAACGCCAAAGAAGAAAAAGAGAATGAAAACTTCCACTATCTAGGAAAGACGTTCTCCGTTACCTCTGGTAACTTTCAACAAGTAAGGCAACAAGTCCAAAAAGCATATTGGGACAAAGTGAAAGAATTGGAAGTAAAACTCCGCAGCGCAGAAGGTTCTGAAAAACAAAGTATCGAAAAGGAACTTCGAGAAATCAGAGAAGGATACAAAGAAACTCTTGAAGAATTCGACAGATTCAATAACGAAAAGGAAGAAGGGTATTACGCTAAACTGGCCGAAGAAAAGAAAGCGAAAAGAAACGCTCTTGAACCTGTCCAACGGGCTGAACAGCTTGCAAGAGAAGGGAAACAGTATAAAGACATCATCGAAACAATAAAGAAAGAGTATAATCTTCCGACTGATAAAGCCACCAGAGCAGCCGATCAAGGAAAGCGCAACTACGAATTAAATCCGATAAACGGGGAACACAAAAAACCTGCGAAGTTTTAAGATGTTGACATTTCCGTCGAAAAATGCTATAATCACGCAATAGGACCTATAAAATGCTTAAATTTTTCCAAAACGCAAAGGAAGAACCGAAGGTATTTTACTGCAAACACATAGCGCCAGGCGTATGCGCGTACGCTGACGAAACTATCCTTATCGGCGAAGAAGCCCTGAAAGAAATGGACAAAACCTTCGCTGGCAAACCCATCTACGTCAACCACCAGAAAGTAGACCTCGAAAACATCCAGCAAGAAGCTGACGGCTATGTGGCCGAAAGCTTTTACTTGCCCGAAGACGGAAGCCATTGGGCCAAAATGATTATCGTATCTGACAAAGGGCACGAAGCCATCCGCAAAGGGTGGAAAGTGTCCAATGCCTATGTACCCGATGAATTTGGCATTGGCGGGGAGTGGCACAACATCCCCTACAACCGCGAGGTAATGAAAGCGCACTACACGCACCTAGCCCTGGTGGACAACCCGCGCTACGAAGAAGCAGTAGTAATGACCCCCGAAGATTTCAAGACTTACAAAGAGTCAAAGAGAGAACAACTTAAACAGTTGGAGAACTCTAAAAACCAAAAAGGAGAAAAGAGAATGAACTGGAAGTTATTCGAACGCAAAGAAGTAACTAACAGCGAAGATATCGCCAACAAGATGGTAGAACTCTCTAACGGCTCTACCGTCTCTATCCGCGAAATGATCAATGCCGTCGAAGAAGACTTGAAAGAGAAAGGAGAAAAAGAAGCAAAACAAAACGAAACTCTTGAAAGCGTAGTCAAAGTCAACGGCGAAGACATGAAAGTCGCAGACCTTATCAAAGAATACGAATCCAAATGCAACAAATGCAATGAGGATGAAGGAGAAGATAAGGAAAAGAAAGAAGAAGAAAAGAAGTCTAAAAAGAACCTCAAAAAGAACAGCCTTCCGTTTTCTTCTATTGAAG
>CALDPN010000173.1 GCA_937911235.1 uncultured Bacteroidales bacterium | reverse complement strand
TCAAAAGGTGTCAAGCTAGCGAAGAGCATGATGCTTGCTGAGAAAGTTGCACGCACTACCACTAACTCTGCACAGAAGATAGCACAAGCTGCGAAGACAGCGGCGGCGATAGAGCGCAATCTTAAAAAATCAGATTTTGCTACGAAAGTAGCATACGACTCTTTCCGCTTTGGTAAACAGATGGGCGGAAATAGAGCATCACTGTTATCTACTATGGTTCCTTTCGCAGTGGACGGAGCTGTTACTACAGCTCTGCCTGCTGTTGCGAAAGAGTATGGCGACCGTGCAATGGGTACAGACCACTACACTACCAAAGACGCTTTGGTTGAAATCGGTCTAGGTACAGCTGTTGGCGGAGCCTTACCAGTAGCAGGTACTTTGATTAAAGGCACAGCAAGCCAAGCTGGCAAGCTAGTAAGCAAAGCACAAGACCACATTACTGCTAAGCAGAACGCTAGAATATCAGAAGCGATTGCAAAAGGTCATGATGCTGTTATTGAACAGGCAGAAAAAGATGGCGTTATTCTGAATGACCAGATGAAAGAAGTAATCCGTATCGCTGATGAAAATAACAGAATGTCACCACAGGTGTACGAAAATATCGTACGAATAGCAGGTGACAACCTAACTGATGAAGAGACAACCACCTTGCTCACAATGTATTTGTCTGCTTTGAAGAACGGTACATCTCTTGCTTTCATAGATAGCTTACCTTTTAAATATAAATACTACAGTAACGTGCCTGGAATGCTAGACAGCATGCGCAGTGCAGCCCGTTCTGAAATGACATCAGATGATTTCTTCAAGTTACTTGATGAACGTCAAATTGCAGTTCAAACAAACAAAGTTTCTAACACATCAATGGTAGACAGAGTCAAAGCAGGCTCTGTCGGTTTCGGTGTTAAAATCGGCGCAGAGGGCGGAGCTATGGGCAGAACATTTGCTCACGGTTTAACAGAACAAGACGCAAAAGAGTTCTGGTATAACTGCCACCTTGCTCGTATGTGTGATGAGGGAGACACCCTAGAAGCAGGTATCAATGCAGGTTTGAAAGCCGAAGAATCTATCGATAGACTTCGTGCAATCAAGAGTCAAATAGATATGATTGTTAGACAGAACGATATGATTAACAGAGAGAACGACCTTGCTAGAGCAGCAGGCCAGCAACCTGTTTATCGTTATAGCCAACAACAAACAATGTACGTAGGCAAAGACGGAACACCTTGTTCGCTTGAACAGGCTATCTTCGACTTAGCTGATATGCTTGTTCCAGGCAGTGACGATGCTTCAAAGAAATTGGCAGAAGCTAACGAACTCTTTGATACAACAGGACGTGGTGTTCTTTCAGCAGAGGAAAGAGCTGGACTTGAAGCAAGTGTAGCTGAGAGACAGAAGGCTATCTCTGAAATTGCTGATGTTCTTGCTGGTCACGAAAAAGGTCGTTACGACGAAAACATATACTACAACTTGAAAACAATTGAGGGTGGAACAAAGGAAAGAACAGCTCGTTTAAAACAACTATCAGCTGATTTCGAACAGATGATACGTGAGAACGAAGAGCTGTTAAACACAGACCGTATCTTTATGCAGAACACAGAGTCACCAGAAGAAATCCTCAAAAAGATTCAAGGCAAAGAAGATATACCAGAATTATCATACAGCTATGACAATGCCACAGCTACAGCTTTGGATATGAACAGAATCCTACTTAGCGAAGAAGACTCTATGGCTCGCTTGGCTGTAGAGAAAGAAGCATTGGCTGCATACAAAACTTCCCCTGTACTTGAAAGCATATCTAATGTAATTGATATTATTTCTAAGCAAACAGAAGCAGGGGCGCGTATTGCCAAAGGTTACTTGATTGATATGCAGGGTGCGATAATTGCTGGGGATAAGATACTTACAAGCAACTACGGCGCGTTCCGTAATTCATTTATAGCAAAGCTACAAAGTAGTAATTTCCTACAATCTATGGCTGAGAAGAACGGCAAGATGACCGCTGCTTCCTTCCACCGTATTGTACAGGAAGAAGGACAACAGTTCCGTAGCATCTTGAAAACCGCGATTACAGAAAACATTACAGGCCAACTCCCTGTCGGCGTATTCGGTAAACGCATTGATGAAGCTATCGACACAGCCGTAAATGATTTCATGGCTACACTACGCAGCGACGCTAACGGTGGCTTGAAACAATACGTAGACAGAATTAACATCGACCTCACTGACAACGCTGACAAGCTGGCAGAAGGCGTACAAGCCGTAGAAGAACAGAAACAACTCTTCGATAAAATATTAGAACCACTACTTCGTGGCATCGGTAAAGAAGTGGCTGATGTTCAATCACAATTGATACATACACAGACCAGAGCACTTGACCTTTGGGGCAGATGCTTAGAGAACCCTGCTCGTATGTCTGAGATTATTCTTGGTGACATCACAATGACATATATGCCAAGCAAAGGTGCGTCAGCATCTATTGAAAACC
>CALDPN010000172.1 GCA_937911235.1 uncultured Bacteroidales bacterium | reverse complement strand
AACAAACTTGCAAATCGTTCTGTAAACGAAGGTTTCTCTGGTGGTGAAAAGAAACGTAACGAAATTTTCCAAATGGCTATGCTAGAACCATGTTTATCTATTCTAGACGAAACAGACTCAGGTCTAGATATTGATGCTCTACGCGTAGTGGCAAACGGCGTAAACCAACTTAAAACCCCAGAAAACGCTTCTATAGTTATTACTCACTACCAACGTCTTTTAGACTATATTGTGCCAGATATTGTACATATTCTATACAAAGGTCGCATAGTGAAAACTGCAGGACGCGAATTAGTGGCAGTTCTTGAAGAAAAAGGATACGATTGGATTAAAAAAGAAGTAGGAGAGTAATGGTTCAAGACAGTTACATAGCGTTATTCAACGACAATAAGGCTCTATTTCAAGCAGATAAACCTCTTTGGTGGGAAACAAAGCGCACCGAGGCTATCAATCTTCTTGCTGAAAAAGAAATAGAATCTTTCAAGGATGCATACGCCTTAGACTACGGCATCAATGTGCGTCGCTTGCCTTTTCAAGGCGACCCATTTAGCCTATTTAGATGCGACATTCCAGGACTTGCTACATCAAATTACCTTGTGCTCAACGATAGTTTCTACGCTCAAGTAGCAGAAGCAAACCTTCCAAAAGGTGTAATTATTTGTAGTCTTTCCAACGCATATAAAAATTATGCAGATTTAATAAAACCATATTTGCAACAAACAAATGTTTCTTCTGCAGATATGGCAATAAACACTTTGCTTGCGCAAGATGGTATGTTTATTTACATTCCAGACGGAGTACAACTAGAAAAACCTATCCAACTTGTAAATCTTATGTATGGCAAGGTAGATATGATGGCAGTGAGCCACAATCTAGCCATTATAGGAGAAAATGCAAAAGCACAAGTTTTGGTCTGCGATCACGCATACGGCGAAGAGGTAAATTACCTTTCAAACCGTCTTACACAAGTATTTGTAGGTAAAAATTCTACATACGAACACTATAAATTAGAAAGTTCTTCATCTAAAACCACCAATATTTCCACTCTTCAAATTTATCAAGAAGAGGGTTCGCAGGTGCTTTCAAATTTAATTACACTTGCCAATGGTAAAACTCACAATTGTGTAGTGGCAAACCTAAATGATAAAGGTGCATATCTATCATTAAATGGCTTAGGTTTAGGTCAAGACTCAGAAAAGATAGAAAATCACACCTTTATAAACCACAATGTAGCAGGTGCCACAAGCAACGAATTATTCAAATATATTCTAGATGATAATTCGGTAGGTGATTTCTATGGATTAATTAAAGTGCTTAAAGATGCACAACAAACTCAGGCATACCAAACCAACAGAAATCTTTGCCTTTCAAAAGAAGCCCGTATGCACACACGTCCTCAACTAGAAATCTATGCCGACGACGTAAAATGTAATCACGGAGCCACAGTAGGTCAGTTAGATGAAAACGCGCTTTTCTATATGCGTGCTAGAGGTATCGACCCTGCAGAAGCAAAAATGCTACTTATGTTTGCCTTTGTACACGACGTGCTAGACAATGTGCGCATAGAACCTCTAAAAGACCGTTTGCAACTATTAATAGAACGCCGCCTTCGTGGAGACAATTCACACTGTAGCGGTTGTAAAATTTGCAGATAATGTATATAAAAAACAATATAGAGCAGATACGCGAAAGTTTTCCAATCTTAAACGAAACAGTACACAAACACAAGTTGGTGTACCTAGACAATGCTGCCACCACTCAAAAACCTTGGTCTGTAATTAAAAAAATAGAAGAAGGTTACACTCGTCAAAATGCCAATGTGCATCGTGGCGTTCACTTCCTTAGCCAAATGGCCACAGAAGCACACGAAGATGCACGCAAAACAGTGCAAAATTTTCTTGGTGCAGAGCATTCGCACGAAATTATTTTCACTCGTGGCACCACAGAGTCTATAAATCTTGTTGCATACAGTTTTGGCGAAACATTCCTAAAAGAAGGAGATGAAATCATCGTTTCAGAAATGGAGCACCACTCAAACATTGTTCCATGGCAACTTCTTCGCACTCGCAAAGGCATTACAATTAAAGTAATTCCATTCAACGAAAAAGGCGAGCTGGACCTAGAAACTTACGCTTCGCTCTTTACAGAACGCACAAAACTAGTAGCATCTACCCATGTTTCTAATGTTTTAGGTACTATAAACCCTGTAAAAGAGATAATTAGCATTGCTCATTCACACAATGTGCCTGTTCTTATCGACGGTGCACAATCTGTGCCACACATTTCTGTAAACGTAAAAGACCTTGATGTAGATTTCTACGTATTTTCTGGTCATAAAATCTACGGTCCAACAGGTATGGGTGTGCTTTATGGCAAAGAAAAATGGCTTGATGCCATGGTACCATATCAAGGAGGCGGTGAAATGATTGCTCAAGTGAGCTTTGAAAACACCACTTTCAACGAACTTCCATACAAATTTGAAGCAGGTACACCAGATTTTATAGGTTCTACAGCACTTGCAGAAGCTATTCGTTATGTACAAAACATCGGTATGGACGAAATTGCAGCCTACGAAACATATCTGCTAAACTATGCCACTGAAAAACTAAAAAATCTTGGTGACATTCGTTTCTTTGGCACATCAGAGCACAAAAGTGCGGTAATTTCTATGCAAGTGGGCGATATTCATCACTACGATATGGGCACACTTCTAGACAAACTAGGTATTGCACTACGCACAGGACACCACTGTGCACAACCAATTATGAAACACTTTGGCATTGAAGGCACACTTCGTGCATCATTTGCTCTATACAATACCACAGAAGAAATCGACGCCCTAATTGCAGGTATAGAGCGAGTGAAAAAACTTTTTTAAATAGTATAATTTATTTAAAACTAGTAAGTTATGACAATTAATGAGTTACAAGACGAAATCATCGAAGATTTCTCAATTTTCGACGATTGGTTTGACAAATATAGCCGTATTATAGAATTAGGAAATGAACTTCCAGCATTCCCAGACGAGAAAAAACTTCCAGAAAACCTTATCGAAGGTTGCCAAAGTAAAGTTTGGATTGATGCTACTTTAAACGAAGAAGGGAACATAATCTTCACAGGCGACAGCGATGCAGTTATCGTAAAGGGCATCCTTGCACTACTTCTAAACGTAGTGAGCGGTCACACACCACAAGAAATCCTTGACAGTGAGCTATATTTTATCAACGAAATTGGCCTTAAAGAACACCTTTCACCAACACGTTCCAACGGCCTTCTTGCCATGGTAAAACAAATTAAGTTCTACGCTATCGCCTTCTCAGGTAAGTAGGAGCTGAAAATTATTATATGATAAAGGCTGATTCTTTATTGAATCAGCCTATTTTTCTTCTCTCTATATAATAAGGTGTAATTATTTATTCCCCTTGAGTTATCGGTACGTCTTATAGCATACCTGAAATAATCTTGCCTACGGCAACAAAGTGAAATGCATCACCAAGCATAATAAACACATGGAACACGCTATGCATATATTTCACTTTGTGTACACAATATAGCACAGCACCTGTAATATAAGCCACACCTTCAAGTATTACCCACATCACAGTATCAAAACCAACAATGTCGTAGAAGTTTTTAATAGCAAAAACTATTGTAAGACCCATTAGCACATAGATGGCAGTTTCAAGAATGCTTTTCTCGTTTACCTTTCTAAGCAGCATAGCAGAACCAACTGCAGCAAACAGCCAGCAGAAAATAAACATTCCCCAACCAAGAGTAATTTCGCCACCTCTTAAGAATGCAATAAGTGTAATAGGGGAGTAGCATGCCGCAATATGCCAAAATATAGAAGCATGATCAAATTTTCTTAAAGTTTGTTTCACAGGGTTGGTATGAGAAATACCATGGTAAACAGAAGAAAAAATATAAGATATACTCACGCCAAAAAGCATAAGAATAATACTTAAAAAATCTAGTCCGTTACCTTTTTCATAAACTTGTACCGCAAAAATTCCACAAACCACTAACGTTCCCACAGCACCAATACTATGAGTAATGGTGTTTACAACCTCTTCTTCTTTACTGTACTTTGCTTTTTTCTCTTCTTTTCCCATAAAAATAGGGGTGTCTTTAGTTAATAATGTATATAATATCAGCACAAAGATACTAAAATATTACTCTTTTTAATAGAAATCTAGTATTCTATAGATAAAAAATGAAGCAGTTTATGCAAAGTCTAGGAAAGTATAATAAGACTTTTAATTAGTTTTGTAACATCATTGTAACATTAGCGAGAATAGCCTAGAAAAGCGATTTTCTTACCACGCTTGATTTTCAAGCAGTTATAAAAAAGTTGTATTTTTCTTAAAAAAAAGTTGCTGAAATATTTGGAGCGTATGGTGAAAGTTTCTACCTTTGCACTCGCTTTTCGACCAAGAGTGGTCAACACAACAAAAGCTTTGACAGATTGGATAAGACAAAGTTTAACAGTCTTAAAAAATATTTTGAAAATTTTCCTCAAAATATTTGGTAGAATGAAAATCTTGCCATATCTTTGCAATCCGTTTCGATAGCAAACGGAGCACTGCGAAAGCGAAACGCAGTTGTGTTATTAAAATGATGAAACGCAAAAGTTCTTTGATAGATTGAACAATATACAACCAAAACAAGGTTAAGGAAAAAAATAGCAACCGTCAGTTTTCTTTTTTTAGAGAACTAAAACAGGTAACCTAAGTCAGATTAAAAACAAACAAAAATATATATACAATGAAGAGTTTGATCCTGGCTCAGGATGAACGCTAGCGACAGGCCTAACACATGCAAGTCGAGGGGCAGCGCGGAGCAAGCTTGCTTGTTCTGGCGGCGACCGGCGCACGGGTGCGTAACAGGTGTGCAATCTGTCCATAATCGGGGAATAGCCCAGCGAAAGTTGGATTAATGCTCCATGTGAGTTTTAGAGGCATCTCTTTAATTTGAAACGTAAGGATTATGGGTGAGCACGCTTCTGATTAGGTAGTTGGTGAGGTAACGGCTCACCAAGCCGACGATCAGTAGGGGTTCTGAGAGGAAGGTCCCCCACATTGGAACTGAGACACGGTCCAAACTC
>CALDPN010000171.1 GCA_937911235.1 uncultured Bacteroidales bacterium | reverse complement strand
AAGGTGGCTGTAGGTATTCCGCAGATAGCGGTAGCCGATGTTAAAACCAATACCGAAAAAATCAAAGAATTAATAGTTTCTACCAATAATCAAGGTGTAAACTTACTAGTTTTACCCGAACTTTGCGTAACAGGAAGCACCTGCGGCGACCTGTTCCTTTCGGACACTTTGCAAAATGCAGCTTTTGATGCTTTGTTAGACATTGCGGAATTTTCAAAAGAAAAATACACTGTAACTCTTGTCGGATTACCTATAAAAATAGGCAGTCAGCTTTTTTCTGCGGCAGCCGTTGTTTGTAACGGAAAAATTTTAGGAATAACCCCAAAAATCTCTTGCAATGCACCCTTTTGCGAAGGAAATTTTGCAGATGGCGTATATATAAACCTAAACGGTCAGGAAATTCCTGTTGGAAATGATTTAATTTTCGGTTCTGAAATTAAGTCTATATTAACACATCCAAATGTTAAAAAAGAGCTTAACATCAATGCTTTACAAAATTATTTATCATTCCAATACGGAGTCCCAAATGATACATTTTTCAAAAACATCTATTGCTTACAACCAGGACATTACTTAAAATTCAAAGATGGGAAATTAGAAATTATAAGATATTGGAAACCAGAGTTTAAAATAGATGATTCATTATTATTCCATGATTTTAGAATTGTGAAAGGTAACACACATATTAATGTTTTATTTGATGTTGTTGTGCCTCAAAAGTTTGAATTATCTGATCAATTTTTAATTGATCAAATTGTAGTTAAATTAAAACCAAAATGTGAAGAATTAACAAAAGTTGTTGTTAATTTTATAATTAATGTAGATAAGGAATATATCTAGGGGGAAATATGAATAAGAATTTTTATATTAGACTTTATAATGGATTAATATTATTATTAGTTTTAATTTTATCTATTAGTCTAATTAGTTGTATTAATACAATGAAAGAGAAAAAAGGTTCTATTTATGCTTTTTCTACTTATATCGACATAACTTTATACTATAATGATAATCAAGATATTGAATCGATTTATAAAAATGCTGTAAATATTTTTAATGAAATTAATAAGTTAACAGATCGATTTAATGAATATCCTAATGTTAATAATATTTATAAAATTAATAATTCTAAAGATTTCGTTTCTATTGATTCTAAATTGATTGAGTTAATCACACTAGCTCAATCAATAAAAAAAGAAACAAATGGATATTTTGAGTGTTTAATTGGAAATTTAAGTGTTTTATATAAAGAATTAATAAAAAGTGAAGTTATTGATATATCTAAAATACCAACTGAAGAAGAAATTGAAATAGAATTAGAAAATATAAAAAATACTGAAATTATTATTCAAGATAATTTAATAAAATTAGATGGTAAAGCAACAATAGATTTAGGAGCTGTTGCGAAAGGATATGCTTTACTTAAGGTGAAAGAGTATTTAGATGAAGTTGATATTACTCACTTTATAATTGATGCAGGAATGTCATCAATATTAGTTGGTGAAAAACCAATAGATGATTTTTATAGTGTTTTAGTTAGTAATACAGGCGATGTAAAAAAAATAAAAAATTGTTGCTTCGGTACTTCATCAGTTTTAACACAAAAAATTGAGTACAATGGAACAATTTATCACCATATAATTAATCCAAAAACAGGTAAACCTGAAAATTATTATAAAACAGTGTGTGTGATTGGTGATAATCCTTTATTGATTGATGCATTAACTACTGCATTTATTTCAATGAAAGAAGAAGAAATTAAAGAAGTAATAAATTTTTATAAAGAAAAAAATATTAATTTAGAATATTATTTATATTAAAATAAAAGCTATCATAACTTTTGTTATGATAGCTATTTTTTATTTAAAGTGATAAATAAAGATTCTTCTTTAAGCACTTGATATTCAATTTTATTTGATATTGTAAATATATATTTTTGATGATCAGTTTTTAATATTTGTACATTCTCATTTGCTTCTTTTAAGTTATTAATTGTTGACCATTTATCTAACCATTGATCAGTGTTAGTAATTATTGCATAGTTTGCTTTTAATTTGTTACAAAGTTCTAGTGAGTTTGTTCCGCCACCACCATGATGACAAGATTTGTAAATATCAATATGGTTGATATTATATTTTTGATAATACTTATCAAGCATTTTTAATGTTAAATCCTGTAATTCTACAACACTTGTTTTAGAACAAGTTGCATCACCACCTAAAAATACATTAAAATCATTAATATTTATAAAGATTCCAATACTGTTAAAGTTTTCATTGAATGGTTTTTGCATATAGAATTCACTATTTGGATCACTATATAATTGATATAATTTATTTTTTATTTCATATAGTTCTAATGTAATATCATCAAATTTTAAATCATAGGTATCTAAATTTAATTCATCAATAAATATTACTTCAACTTTTTTCTCATTACAAATATCTAATATTTGATTATATTTTTCTAATTCATGTTCAATATATTCTTCATTAGATGCATATCCACTTGCTGTTGTACCATCCAATCCATAATATCTTTTTAGATATAATTTTTTAACTTCAAAATCATTAATTAAATTAACTATATTTCCATAATGATCACTATGAAAATGTGTTAAAATAATAAATTCTAATTCTTTCACTTTACATTCTTTTAAATGGCTATTAATCATTGGATAATAAAATAAACTACCTGTATCAACAATTGCAAATTTTTTATTATTTTCTAATAATATTGAATCGCTCCATATAGTATTTAAAAAATGAATTTTTAGTTTTTTCATAGTTAATCACCTCTATTAATATTTTATCATATAAATTTGTAAAGTAAATAATAAAACAATAATTTTTTTAATTTTAACGTCAAAATTATACAAATTTCTTATTCTTAATATGTAATAATAAATTGCATTATTAAGGAGGTGGAAATATGTTGTATATAAAACAATTTTCTATGGTTAGATTGTATCATTTATTACTTTAATAATTAAAATTAGTTAGTTTTATTATTTTGGTGGTATTTATGAATAATACTATCAAATTAATAATTAAATATCAGAAAAATCAAGATAATGATATTTTTGAAAAATTAGTAGAGCAATTAAAGGAAATTTTAAGATTCAAATTTTATAAAATTCCATTGAAAGATCATGATGATTTATATCAAGAAATGTTAATAGGATTATATAAACTTATTAATAACTTTATTACAAAAACATCTATAAGCGACATAACTATATATACAATACCAATTATAAAACCATTAGTTAATCCAAATAAATTTGCAACTATTGAAAAAGATGTTGTAATTGGCGAGGGAACACATATCTACTCTCATGCAGTAGTTATGGACGGTGCAAGAATCGGAAAGAATTGTAGAATTTTCCCTGGAGCAGTTATTTCTGCCATTCCACAAGACCTTAAGTTTGTGGGCGAAGAAACCACAGCAGTAATTGGCGACAACACCACTATTCGTGAATGTGCCACAGTAAACAGAGGCACAGCTTCAAAAGGCACAACAATTGTGGGCAGCCATTGCTTAATTATGGCATACGCTCACGTGGCTCACGACTGTAAACTTGGCGATAGAATTATCATTGGCAACGCTACCCAACTTGCAGGCGAAGTAGTTGTTGACGACTGGGCTATCGTTAGCGGCGGCACACTTGTACACCAATTCTGCCACTTAGGCGCACACATTATGGTACAAGGTGGTAGCAAAATTACCAAAGATATTCCTCCATATATGATGGTGGGCAGAGAACCACTTGGATATATGGGTCTAAACATAGTAGGACTTCGTCGTAGAGGTTTCGTAGCAGAACAAATGAACGCTATTCAAGAAAGCTATCGCTATGTTTATCTTTCTGGTCTAAACACCACTCAAGCCCTAGAAGCTATTGAGCAAAATATTCCAGAAAGCAAAGAAAGAGAAGATATTGTAAGTTTTATTAAAAGTTCAGAACGCGGTATAATTAAATAATTTATGGAAAACGAAGTAAAAAAATCGTTGAATTTTATTGAAGAAATAGTAGAAAAAGATCTACAAGAGGGCAAAAACGACGGACGTATTCAAACTCGTTTCCCACCAGAACCAAATGGTTACCTACACATTGGCCATGCTAAAGCTATTTTCATGGACTTTGGCATTGCTCAAAAATACAATGGTATTTGTAACCTACGTTTCGACGATACAAACCCTACAAAAGAAGACGTAGAATATGTAGATTCTATTCAAGAAGACATCAATTGGCTTGGCTTTAAATGGGCTAACGTTTATTATGCTTCAGACTATTTTCAGCAACTATGGGACCTTGCTATTAAATTAATTAAAGAAGGTAAGGCATATATCGACGAACAAAGCGCAGAAGAAATTGCAAAACAAAAAGGCACTCCTACCACTCCAGGTACAGAGAGCCCATATAGAAACCGTCCAGTGGAAGAAAACTTGGAACTATTCCAAAAAATGAACACTGGCGAAATTGCAGACGGTGCAATGGTGCTACGTGCAAAAATCGACATGGCATCACCAAATATGCACTTCCGCGACCCAATTATGTATCGTGTCATCACCACTCACCCACACCACCGTACTGGCACAGAGTGGAAAGCATATCCAATGTACGACTTCGCTCACGGTCAATCAGACTATTTCGAAGGCGTTACCCACTCTATTTGTACACTTGAGTTTGTGGTTCACCGTCCACTATACGATTGGTTCATCGACCAATTTGCAGATACCGACTACAGACCTCACCAATATGAGTTCAACCGCTTAAACATTAGCTACACAGTAATGAGTAAGCGTAAAATGCTTCAACTTGTACAAGAAGGTTTAGTAGCAGGTTGGGACGACCCTCGTATGCCTACTATTTGTGGTCTGCGCCGTAGAGGTTATACACCAGCGGCAATCGCAGACTTTATCGACCGCATTGGTTACACCAAAGTGGATGGTATGATAGACGTATCTCTTCTTGAGCACTCTATCCGCGAAGACCTTAAACCAAAAGCACACCGTGTGAGCGCTATCTTCGACCCTGTAAAACTAGTTATCACAAACTATCCAGAGGGACAAAAAGAATATATGGTTACAGAAAACAACCCAGACTGCGAAACAGCAGGCACTCGTGAAATGCCATTCTCTCGCGAAATCTTCATTGAAAGAGGCGACTTTATGGAAGACGCTCCAAAAGATTTCTTCCGTCTTACCCCTGGTGGTAGAGAAGTGCGCTTAAAAGGAGCATACATTATTCAATGTACTGGCTGCGAAAAAGACGAAAACGGCAATGTAACCACAGTTTACTGTACATACGACCCAGACACCAAGAGTGGTACAGAAGGAAGTAAACGTAAAGTTAAGAGTACAATCAACTGGCTTGACAAAGATGGCTATATAGAAGCAGAAGTGCGCCTATACGACCGCCTATTCAAAGTAGAAGACCCAGCATCTTACGACGGCGACTTCCACGACCTACTAAACGAAAACTCACTAGAAGTGAAAACAGCCCTTGTAGAAAAACACCTAGATGGAGCAAAAGCAGGCGACCACTTCCAATTCCTAAAAGTAGGTTACTTCACCGTAGACAAAGACTCAACTTCAGACAAACTGATTCTAAATAGAACAGTATCACTAAAAGATAATTGGAGTAAGAAGTAAACAAACACTCTCAAAATCATAGAATATAGGGTATCATTACAGTGATACCCTATGTTTTTGAAGAAAATTGCATTTTTTTGTAAAAAAGTTGCTTTAAAATTTGGTGGAACCAAAAAAGTGTACTATCTTTGCATCGCAATTGAGAGATAAAACAACTCAAAAGGGCGATTAGCTCAGCTGGTTCAGAGCATCTGCCTTACAAGCAGAGGGTCGGCGGTTCGAA
>CALDPN010000170.1 GCA_937911235.1 uncultured Bacteroidales bacterium | reverse complement strand
AAGAGGTTAATACAGGTTGTAACCTTCCTGCTCAAATCGACCTTTATGCAATAGACGGAGACGAGTACAAATTCTTGTTTATGGCAAAAGGTGGTGGTTCTGCAAACAAAACATATCTATATCAAGAAACTAAAGCGCTTCTAAACCCAGCTACTCTAGTTCCATTCTTGGTAGAAAAAATGAAGTCTTTAGGTACAGCTGCTTGTCCTCCATATCACATTGCATTCGTAATTGGTGGTACATCTGCTGAGAAAAACTTATTAACTGTAAAACTTGCTTCTACTCACTACTACGATGAGTTACCAACCACAGGTAACGAATATGGTCGTGCATTCCGCGATGTAGAACTAGAAAAACAAGTGCTTGCAGAAGCTCACAAAATTGGTTTAGGAGCTCAATTTGGTGGTAAATATCTAGCTCACGACATTCGCATTGTACGTCTTCCACGTCACGGTGCATCTTGTCCTGTAGGTATGGGCGTTTCTTGCTCTGCAGACCGCAACATCAAATGTAAAATCAACAAAGACGGTATCTGGATTGAAAAACTAGACGACAAACCATACGAACTTATTCCAGAAGAACTACGTCAGGCAGGCGAAGGCGACGCAGTAAAAATTGACCTAAACCGCCCAATGAACGAAGTTCTTGCTGAACTAAGCAAATACCCAGTTTCTACACGTCTTTCACTTAATGGTACTATCATTGTAGGTCGCGACATCGCTCACGCAAAACTTAAAGAACGCATTGATAATGGTGAAGACCTACCACAATATATCAAAGACCACCCTATTTACTACGCAGGTCCTGCTAAAACTCCTGCAGGTATGGCATGTGGTTCTATGGGACCAACTACTGCTGGTCGTATGGACTCATACGTTGGACTATTCCAATCTAAAGGTGGTAGCATGGTGATGCTTGCAAAAGGCAACCGCAGCCAACAAGTAACAGACGCTTGTAAACAATATGGTGGTTTCTACCTAGGTTCTATCGGTGGTCCTGCTGCTATCCTTGCTCAAAACAACATTAAGAGCATTGAATGCGTTGAATACCCAGAACTAGGCATGGAAGCAATCTGGAAAATCGAAGTAGAAGACTTCCCTGCATTCATCCTAGTAGACGACAAAGGCAACGACTTCTTCAAACAAATCTAATATTGTTTCAAAGAATACAATTAAGGTCTGACAAGAAATTGTCAGACCTTTCTTATTTTAACCCTCGTCGCCGCTATGCTGGCACTTATTCCCTGACGGTCATCAACACGTCGACAAGCTCAGTGACCGCATTGCTCTGACACCTGCCTACAAATAAGAATCACCCCTACGGGGTGAAAACTGTACTAGTTGACACAAAAAAAGACCAACAAATCTATGTTGGTCTTTTCTGCAATATATTATGTGAATTACAACACTCTTTTTAGTCTTTCGATGAAGTCTTGGGCTTCTGCCATGCTTAGGGAAAGAGGTGGAAGTAGGCGGATGGTGTGTGTGCCTGCAACGCCTGTGAATACTTTTTGTTCGAATAGGAGTTTGCGGCGAATTTCCTTGATTTCATCGGTAAATTCCATACCTATCATAAGGCCACGACCGCGCACTTCTTTTATTTGTGGGAACTTTTTAAGTTCGTTTATTAGGTATTCACCCACTTTAGCAGCGTTTTCTATCAAGTTTTCGTTTTTGATAATGTCTAGCACAGCAAGAGCACCTGCACAAGCAAGGTGGTTGCCACCAAATGTGGTACCAAGTTGACCATAAATAGCAGTGAACTCTGGGCTAATAAGCATACCAGACATTGGGAAACCATTACAAATACCTTTGGCAACAGTAATAATATCTGCTTTAATGCCTGTGTATTGGTGAGCAAAGAATTTACCGCTACGACCGTAACCAGATTGGATTTCGTCTAGGATAAGCACGGTTTTGGTTTCGGTACAAACTTTGCGAAGCTCAACCATAAAGTTGTCTTCTGGCACCATAATGCCGCCAATACCTTGAATACCTTCTATAATTACAGAAGAATATTCGCCAGTAGCAAGCTCTTTGCGTACGGTTTCAATATCGTTTAGTTCCACGAATGTTACTTCAAGACCTGCGTTTACAGGAGCCACATATTTTGGAATATCTGTAACTCTCACAGCGGCTGAGGTTCTGCCGTGGAAAGATTTTTTGAAACTTAAAATTTTGTTCTTACCATTGTGGAAAGAAGCAAGTTTAAGAGCATTTTCGTTTGCCTCTGCACCTGAGTTTACAAGGAACAAACTGTAATCCTCATATCCGCAAATTTTGCCCAATTCATCGGCAAATTTCACTTGTAGAGAGTTTAAAACAGAGTTTGAATAAAAGCCCAATTTTGCCACTTGTTCGCTAATGGCTTTTACGTAAACAGGGTGAGCATGACCAATAGAAATTACAGCGTGACCGCCATAAAGATCTAAATATTCTTGACCTTCGCTATCATACACTTTGCAACCTTTGCCGCTAGTGATTTCGATAGGAAACAATGGATATACATCAAATAAATTCATATCTTAAAATGCTACAGATTTAAGTTTTAAACCACAAGTTTCTTCAAGACCAAACATTAGGTTCATATTTTGCACTGCTTGACCAGAAGCACCTTTTAGAAGGTTGTCTATCACGGTAAGGATAAGCACTTTGTCGCCGTGTTTGTTTACTTGAATAATCACTTTGTTGGTGTTTACCACTTGTTTAAGGTCTGGGTTAGCCTCAGTCATAAATGTGAATGCAGCGTCAGCATAGAAATCTTCATAGATTTTTCTTAGCTCGCTAAGTTCAAGGTCACATTTAATATATGTGCTCACGAAAATACCTCTAGAGAAGTTGCCACGCACAGGAATGAAGTTGATGTCTTTATCAAAATCGTTTTGAAGTTGAACTAGTGATTGGCGGATTTCTTTCAAGTGTTGGTGGTTAAACGCCTTGTAAACAGAGATATTGTTGTTTCTCCAGCTAAAGTGAGATGTTGGACCAGGTTTCACACCTGCACCAGTAGAACCTGTGATGCCGTTTACATGGATTTCATCTTTTAAAAGTCCTTTAGCCGCAAGTGGAAGTAGTCCAAGTTGGATACCAGTGGCAAAACAACCAGGGTTTGCTACTTTGTTTGCTTTTTTGATGCGCTCACGGTTTAGTTCTGGAAGACCATATACGAAACCACCCGTTTCATCGCGAAAATCTTGAGCAAGGTCGATGATTTTTACGTTTTCTGGCAAGGTGTGAGCAGCAAGGAATTTGCTACTGTCGCCGTGACCAGAACAGATGAATAAAACGTCGATTTCATCGAAAGGTAATAGGTCTGTGAACACCATTTCGGTTTCACCGTAAAGACCTTCGTGAACGTCGTATAATTTGTTGCCAGCGTTACTTGTGCTGTTTACAAATGAAATTTCTACTTCTGGGTGGTTAAGAAGGATACGAAGCAGTTCGCCTGCTGTGTAACCCGCACCACCTACGATACCAACTTTAATCATATCTTATTTTCTTTCTTCTGGGTGAGCTAAATAGTATGCACGAAGTGCAGTTGCTGATACTTTGATGAAGCCTTTTGCGTCGTCAGAAGACCAAGCTTTAGCAGTTTCGCCATATTCACCAAGTTTGTTTTTAACAAGGTCGTTTGGAGAATCCACACCAATAGTTTGGAACATAAGAGGACGAAGTTCTAGAGTAACCTCACCAGTAACGTTGCGTTGGCTGCTTTCTAGCATTGCTTCGATGTCTGGCATCACTGGTTCTAGATATTGGCTTTCGTGAAGGAACATACCGTACCAGTTTGATACTTGGTCTTTCCAGTATTGTTGCCATTTACTCAATGTGTATTTTTCTAGGAAGCGGTGAGCACCGATAATAAGCATAGGAGCAGCAGCTTCAAAGCCTACACGACCTTTGATACCGATGATGGTGTCGCCCACGTGGCAGTCACGACCAATACCGTATGCAGCACCAATTTCTTCTACCACTTGGATAGCTTCGATTGGGTCTTCGTATTTTTTACCGTTTACAGATTTAAGTTCACCTTTTTCAAAACCAAGTTTTAGTAGTTCTGGACCTTCTTTTGTAGCGTGTTTTAGGTATGCGCATTCTGGAAGACCTTGTGTAGAGTCCAAAATTTCGCCACCGCAGATAGAAGTGCCCCAAAGACCTACGTTGTATGAGTATTTAAGTTTGGTGAAGTCTGCAAAATAACCGTTTTTGTTTAAGTAATCTACTTCTTCTTGACGAGTAAGGTTGCCATCACGTGTAAGGGTGATGATTTCCACGCCAGGAGCCATTACAAGGAATGTCATGTCGAAACGAATTTGGTCATTGCCAGCACCAGTAGAACCGTGTGCAATAGCAGAAGCACCAATTTCGTTTGCATAACGTGCTATAGCCATAGCTTGGAAGATACGTTCAGAAGAAACAGAAATAGGGTAGCAGTTGTTACGTAGTACGTTGCCGTAAACCATGTAACGGATGCTTTTTTCGTAATATTCACGAGTAACGTCTAGAGTTACATATTCTTTTGCGCCTAGTTTGTAGGCGTTTTCTTCGTTTTGTTTTAGTTGTTCTGCAGAGAAACCACCTGTGTTGGCACAAGCAGCATACACTTCATAACCTTTTTCTTTATAATATTCAATTTCCTTTTCAACATTCTTTTTCTGTTCAAGATTAATATTGTTATTTTCAAATAATTCATCAATATCAATTGTTTGTTCAGTAAAAAAGTTGACATTTCCTTTACCTATTATTTTAGGACAATCATTTTCTTTTACGATACTAATAACTCCATCAAACTCTTCAACTACCATCCAGTTTTTTGGATATTTTGTATGTTGATTAAAATCAGGATTATATTTTAATAACTCATCTAATGATACAATACATATCATACAACTATCAGTACAAAATGAACCTATTTTTTCATTCTTATCATAGTTAATCACACTAGGCACATCTTCCTCGAATTCAAACGATATATAATTTTTAAAACCAATTGTATGCATTTTTTCACCATACATTGACTTTTCCCAATCATCTTCACTTATTACCATTTCACATGGATCTCCGATAATAATAGTTCCTTTAAATGCTAATGATTTTGTTTTTTCTATTTTATTTTTCTTAAATAATTTTTTAAACATGCTTAATTACCTCACATTTAAATTATACCACATTCTCTCATTAATTTCTACCATTATCTCTTATTGGTTCGAGTCCCATCAAAACCTAACATTCGATTTCCGTAAGTTAATGGTTCGAGTCCGTGGTCAGTCTCCTATAGTCATTAAATCTAAA
>CALDPN010000169.1 GCA_937911235.1 uncultured Bacteroidales bacterium | reverse complement strand
CCATAATCTTATCGATACGCTCTAGCGAACCCATACCTTTACGCACATTGTATGAAGCACGAGAAAGTTCTTTAATAGGGTTTATAATGCTATAGAAGATAAGAATATAGTAAATAAACACTGAAGCCTGCAAACCACTATCTGTGCATAGAATTAGATAGCCACCATAGCAAACCACAATAGAGATAATCATAGTGCCAAGGAATTCGCTCATAGGGTGGGCAAGGTATTGTCTTTTCACCACCTTAATTATAGCATCTCTAATTCTTTTGGTTTGGTTGTGGAAACGAGAAGATATTTTACCTTCGGCATTGAATGCTTTTATAATGCGAAGTCCGCCAAGCATTTCTTCTAGTTGAGAGGTGAGGCTACCTTGTTCTTGACCCACTTCCATTGAGTCTTTTTTAAGGTTTTTGCCCACCACGCCCATTAGTCCGCCAGCAAAAGGAAGCATCACAAATACAAATAATGTAAGCTCCCAGCTAACGCCAATAAGTACAATAAGATAGATAAGGATAATAATAGGATTCTTAATTAGCATATCTAGAGAGCCCATTATAGAGGCTTCTACATCTTGCACATCCACGCTCACACGCGACATTATGTCGCCTTTCTTTTCTTCTGTAAAAAATCCTATTGGTAGGGTAAGTATCTTATCTAAAAGATTATTTCTTAGGTCTTTAACCACACCTGTTTGCATATATGCCATGAAAACAGAGCTTAAGTAATAGGTAATAACTTTCAAAAAAGTCATTATTACTAATCCTACAGCCAAGAAACCTAAGGTTTGTATTTTACCATATTCGTGCATAAAAATGGTAACGTAGTAGTATAAATAATTTTTTAGATAATCGAAGGCACTGCCAAATCCTTCAAATACTGGTGCTTGCTCCACTGGGTTTGATATTCCAAATAGTATCTCTAGGATAGGCACTATAAGGGCAAACGAGAATAAACTTAAAACAGTGGAAAGTATGCTAAAAAATAGCACACCAACCACTGATTTTTTATAAGGTGGAACAAAACGTTGTAAAAGAGTTTTGAACATATTAAATACCTGTGTATGAATAAGGAGTGATTTGGCGAAGTTCAGCTTTTACTTCTTCTGACACGTTCAATCCTTCAATAAACTTACTGATAGACTCTGCATTCACTACGTCGTTTGTACGAGTTAGTTCTTTAAGAGTTTCGTATGGTTTTGGATAGTTTTCACGTCTTAGGATAGTTTGAATAGCCTCTGCACATACGTTCCAGCAGTTTTCTAAGTCTGCTTTGATAGCTTTTTCGTTTAGAAGAAGTTTTCCTAAACCTTTCATTGTGCTAGCAATAGCAAGAATAGAGTGAGCAAGTGGCACACCAATATTACGAATTACTGTAGAGTCTGTTAGGTCGCGTTGCAAACGAGACACTGGCAGTTTGTGAGCTAAGTGTTCTAAAATAGCTGTTGAAATGCCAAGGTTACCTTCTGAGTTTTCAAAGTCAATAGGGTTTACTTTATGTGGCATAGCAGATGAACCTACTTCGCCAGCTTTGATAGTTTGTTTAAAGTATTCCATTGAAATATATGTCCAGAAGTCGCGGTCTAGGTCTATAATGATGGTATTAATACGTTTGATAGCATCAAAAATAGCTGCTAGGTGGTCGTAGTTTGAAATTTGGGTGGTCCATTGTTCACGTTCAAGACCTAGGTATTCACTCACGAATTTGTTACCAAATGCTTTCCAGTCGATAGCAGGATATGCCACGTTGTGAGCATTGTAGTTGCCAGTAGCACCACCAAATTTAGCTGTGTATTTCACAGCTTTAAGTGTTGCAAGTTGTTCTTCCAAACGATATGCAAATACTTTAATTTCTTTGCCTAAACGAGTAGGAGAAGCTGGTTGACCGTGAGTTTTAGCAAGCATTGGCACGTCTTTCCAATCCTCTGCAAAACCGTTAAGTTTAGCAATAAGTTCTTCTGTAGCAGGAATAAATACTTCAGCTAAGCTTTCTTTTACCATCATTGGCACAGAAGTGTTGTTGATGTCTTGAGAAGTAAGACCAAAGTGGATAAATTCTTTATATTCACTTAAGCCCATTTCATCAAATTTACCTTTAATGAAATATTCTACTGCTTTTACGTCGTGGTTTGTAACTTTTTCTGTGTCTTTCACCACGTTTGCGTCAGCAAGTGAGAAGTTTCTGTAGATGTCGCGTAAGCTTTCGAATAAGTTTTTATCTACGCCTGCAAGTTGTGGAACTGGAAGTTCGCAAAGTGCAATGAAATATTCAATTTCTACTCTTACTCTATATTTGATAAGAGCATATTCTGAATAATAAGGAGCTAAAGCTTCTACTTTTCCTCTATAACGACCATCGATAGGAGAGATGGCTGTTAGAATGTTTAGTTCGTTCATATTATAGGAATATTAATTGTGTTAGAATATAAATAGGTAAAAGCACGATTAGAGAGAATTTAATCATATAACCAAAGAAACTTGGCATTTCGATTTTGTTTTCTTCTGCGATCGCTTTAACCATAAAGTTTGGACCGTTGCCAATGTAGGTCATTGCGCCAAAGAATACAGCACCCATAGAAATAGATTTTAATAAGATTTCTGGAATGCCAGCCACAAGACCAGTAGCAGTGCCGTCTACTAAACCTAATGCCACGCTGTGGAATGCAAGAGCTGTAGGAGCGTTGTCTAGGAATGAACTTAGAGCACCTGTAGCGTATACAAATTGCCAAGATTCTGTGATACCAAGGCTAGAAGCGTTAGCTTTTAAGAATAGAAGCGCTGGTGTCATAGTTGCGAAAATACCTAAGAATAGGGCTGCAACTTCTAAAATAGGACCCCAAGAATAGTTGTTGTCTTTACGAATTTGTTGTTTGGTGGTAAACCAAGATGCTAAAATAATCACTACTAATACGATTTCACGAAGGAATTTCATATATAGTGGTGCGTGGTGGTCGCCCATAGCAGGAATTGTACCTGGGTTGATAAATGCCACTGCACATACAATAGCAGCTAGGTAAAGGAAGTTGATATTACCTGTAATGGTAATTTTGG
This sequence comes from uncultured Bacteroidales bacterium, assembly GCA_937911235.1. Taxonomy (GTDB): domain Bacteria; phylum Bacteroidota; class Bacteroidia; order Bacteroidales; family Paludibacteraceae; genus Enterocola. The sequence continues at coordinate 6,894 of CALDPN010000169.1, read as the reverse complement.
TTTGACCTTTAGTGTCTGCACAAATAGCTTTTGGTTCTTCTTTTTTGTATAAATAACTATCTACAAGGAAGTAGATGATAAGAAGTAGAGCACCAGCAAATGCCCATTCTGGAATCATACCCATAAACCATGTAAATGGAGCACCTTTTAGATATAGAAGGAACAATGGTGGGTCACCAAGTGGAGTAAGAAGACCACCACAGTTTGCTACTGCAGCAATAAAGAATAAAATTGTGTGAACTTTGTTTTTACGTTCTTTGTTGGTTTCAATTAAAGGACGGATAAGTAGCATAGCAGCACCTGTGGTACCCATGATTGATGCTAAAAGGTATCCAATACCTAAAAATGTGGTGTTTACAATAGGTTTTGCAGCAATGTTACCTGCAATGCGGATACCACCTGTAACCACAAATAATGAACCTAACAAGATAATGAAAGGAACGTAGTCGAATAGTAATTGATGTTCAAGATCGCCTGCCATGCCATTTAAGCACAACCAAATAGCTGTTGGCACACCTAATACTAATGAAACAATAAGTTTGTTTCTGTTGTTTTCCCACCAGTGTTCAGCCACAAGAGGACCGATAGCAATGCAAAGAAGCATTACCACAAAAGGGATTAACGCAAATACTGGAATTTCCATAAATGTTTAATGTTTATAATTAATTTTTAATATTAATCAAGCTTAAGCACCTCCATAAACGCCTTTTGTGGCACCTCTACAGTACCAATTTGCTTCATACGCTTTTTACCTTTCTTTTGTTTTTCAAGAAGCTTACGTTTACGAGATACGTCACCACCATAACACTTAGCAGTTACGTCTTTACGCACAGGTTTAATGGTTTCGCGAGCAATGATTTTAGAACCAATAGCAGCTTGAATAGCAATTTCAAACTGTTGGCGTGGAATAAGTTCTTTCAGTTTTTCACACATTCTACGACCAATAGTCACAGCGTTGTCGAAGTGGGTTAGGGTAGAAAGCGCGTCCACAGGTTCACCATTTAATAGAATATCTAGTTTAATAAGGCGCGATGTTCTAAAACCATTCATATGGTAGTCGAAAGAAGCATAACCCTTAGAAATAGATTTTAGTTTATCATAGAAGTCAAACACGATTTCACCCATTGGCATGTCGTAGATAAGCTCAATACGGTTTGAAGAAATGTATTCTTGTTTGATAAGTTCTCCACGTTTGCCAAGACAAAGTGTCATAATTTGACCAATGAAATCTGTTTTTGTGATAATAGATGCACGTATATATGGTTCTTCCACGTGGTCTATTAGCATAATGTCTGGCATGCCAGATGGGTTGTGCACTTCAAGCACTTCGCCTTTTTTAGTGTATATTTTATAAGGTACGTTTGGCACGGTTGTGATAACGTCCATATTAAATTCACGGTCTAGACGCTCTTGCACAATTTCCATGTGAAGCATACCCAAGAAACCGCAGCGGAAACCAAAGCCAAGAGCAATAGAAGATTCTGCTTGGAAGGTAAGCGCAGCGTCGTTTAATTGCAGTTTTTCTATAGATGCACGCAAGTCTTCAAAATCATCAGTATCTATAGGATATATACCTGCGAATACCATAGGTTTTACTTCTTCAAATCCGTCAATCGCACTCTCGCAAGGGTTGTTTACGTGAGTAATGGTGTCACCCACACGTACTTCTTTAGAATTCTTGATACCAGAGATAATATAACCCACATCACCACACTTCAGTTCCTTTCTTGGCTCCATATCCAAGCGTAGAACACCAATCTCATCTGCGTTATATTGTTTTCCAGTATTTACAAATTTTACTAAATCTCCTGTATTGATTGAGCCGTTCACTATTTTCATATATGTGATAATGCCACGGAATGGGTTGAATACAGAGTCGAAAATTAGACATTGAAGTGGAGCTTCTGGGTCTCCTTTTGGAGGTTTGATGCGTTCCACAATTGCGTCTAAAATTTCCATCACACCCATACCTGTTTTACCGCTCGCACGAATAATTTCCTCAGGCTTGCAACCAAGAAGTTCAACTATTTGGTCTTCCACCTCTTCTGGCATGGCGTTGTCCATATCCATTTTGTTCATGATAGGAATAATTTCCAAATCATGTTCAATGGCCATATAAAGGTTTGAGATTGTTTGTGCTTGAATACCTTGAGTGGCATCCACAATAAGTAGCGCACCCTCGCAAGCTGCGATAGAACGTGATACCTCGTATGCAAAGTCCACGTGCCCTGGGGTGTCAATCAAGTTTAAGGTGTATTTCTCATTGTTGTATGTGTAGTCCATTTGAATGGCATGACTCTTGATAGTGATGCCTCTCTCACGCTCCAAATCCATATTGTCTAGCACCTGCGCTTGCATATCCTTGCCTACAACAGTGCGTGTCACCTCTAGCAAACGGTCCGCCAGAGTACTCTTACCATGGTCTATATGGGCTATAATACAAAAGTTTCTTATATGTTTCATTAGTCTCTTTTAAATAAGGTACAAAGATAATAAAAAGTCCGTAATATTGCGATTAAGAGGGAGCAAAAGCAAAATATTTTTATATATTTGTAGTTGGTAATTAAAAGTTGAAAATGTTATGGGTAAAGCTCCAAAAGATTTAAAACCTTATGCTGAACATTATTCTGAAAAGAATCTTTGGAAAAAGATAGGTAGTGTGGCAAAAAGTGCAGGGAAGAAAGGCATTTATAATGTCTTGTTACTTTATTATGTTCTGATGAGCGATAAAACTCCTGCCAAATATAAAGCTATGATAATAGGGGCTTTAGGTTATTTTATATTCCCATTGGATATTATTCCAGATATTATTCCTACTGTAGGTTATACCGATGATATTACTGCTATAGCAGGAGTGGTTGTTGCTGTAGCAAAAAGTATTTCACCCGAAATTAAAGCGCAAGCCAAGGCAAAACTTCAAGAATGGTTTAAAGATTGACCAAAAATCCGTATCTTTGTAGTTGAATTTTAAACTATTGAACTATGAAGTTTGATAAGAAATTACCTTTATTGGTGTTTAGGTGTGTGGTCTGAAACAGATAAAGAAAATAAAAAATAATTATGAGTTGTTTAGGTAATATACTTTGGATTATCTTCGGAGGTTTGGCTGTGGCATTGGAATATTTTGCTGCAGGCATTTCCTTGTGTTGTACCATTATCGGTATTCCGTTTGGTATACAAATGTTTAAATTGGGTCTAATGTCGTTATTCCCATTTGGTCAGCATGCTGTAGAACAACCTACTGGAACAGGTTGTATTTATAGCATATTTAATATAATATGGATGTTTACAGGTGGATTAGTGATAGCCTTTACTCATTTGCTCTTTGGAGTTCTGTTGTGTATCACTATTATAGGTATTCCTTTTGGAAAACAACACTTTAAACTAATGTCTTTGGCTCTGTGGCCTTTCGGCAAAACACTTGTTTAAAACATAAATGGAATTGTTCGCAATTGAGCAATTCCATTTTTTTATAAAATTAAAAAATAAAATTATGATTACAATATTAGAACTAATCAATGCCATGTCGCCTTTCTTATTGTTGGGCTTCTTTTTGGCAGGTATTATGCATGCATTCGTGCCTAATACATTATATAGCAGGTATTTAGCAAAAGATAATTTTGCTTCGATCTTTTGGGCTACACTATTTGGAATACCTCTTCCTCTTTGTTCTTGTGGGGTGATTCCTACGGCAATGTCGCTACGTCGTGAGGGCGCTTCAAAAGGGGCAACTGTGTCGTTTTTAATCGCTACTCCTCAAACTGGCGTAGATTCAATCATTGCCACATATTCATTGATGGGGCTTCCTTTTGCTATTGTGCGTCCTGTGGCAGCTCTGCTAACTGCACTTTTTGGTGGTACGTTGGTGAATATTTTCAGAAACAAACGTGAGGAAGTAGTAAATATAGAGACAAAAGTAAAGCCACAAACTAAGGAGAAAGTTAGTTTTGCTCATAAATTTATTTCTGCATTAAAATATGGTTATGTAGAAATGATGCAAGATATTGGCAAATACCTAATTATAGGTCTAGTAGTGGCAGGAATTATTACAGTGGCTGTGCCAAACGAGTTTTTTGCCTTGTTTGCCGATAATTCTCTGCTTAGTATGCTGTTGGTATTGCTTTTTGCTTTGCCTATGTATTTATGTGCAACAGGTTCTATTCCAATTGCGGTAGCTCTTATGCTAAAAGGTTTGTCGCCTGGTGCTGCTTTGGTTTTATTAATGGCAGGACCTGCAGTAAATTTTGCGTCTATGTTGGTAGTAGGTAAGGTCTTAGGCAAGAAAACCTTGTTTATTTATCTATTATCGGTTGTTTTAGGTTCGTTTCTATGTGGTCTTGCAATAGATTATTTATTGCCAAGAGAATGGTTTATAATGCCTTGGACTCAAATGCAGTCTGTGGTAGAGCATTCACATTCATTCTTATCGTTTAATAGTCTTTGTACCTTGGTAATGATAGGTCTGCTTGTAAATGCCTTTGTAAGAAAACATCGTCACGGACATTCTCATTCAGATTGTGGTTGTACATGTGCAAACGACACTTGTTCTACAAGCGAAACCAAGATGCAAGAATTTAAAGTAGAAGGCATGCGTTGCAACCATTGCAAAGCCAATGTGGAAAAAGCAGTGTCTTCAATTCAAGGTGTGGAGTCTGTAGAGGTATCTCTAGAAGACAAAATAGTATTGGTAAAAGGCAATTTCACATCAGACGATGTGAAAAAGGCAATAGAAGAGTTAGGGTTTAGACTTATGTGATAAGTGATGGGATTTGTTTTATTTTTTGGTCGCGGGTTCGAGCCCTTATAATACATAAATAGAAAAAGAGTCTCACTTTGTGAAACTCTTTTTAGGTTGGCGGTGCGGACGGGACTCGAACCCGCGACCTCCGGCGTGACAGGCCGATATTCTAACCGACTGAACTACCGCACCATTTTGTTTTGCATTAGGTGTTTCCCTCAATTGCGATGCAAAGATATGATGAAATTTTGGTTCTTGCAAATTTTTCTAGAACTTTTTTTAGCAAAAAAATGCATTTTAACTAAAAACGATGAAAAAATCGGGAAAATCCAAATAATTTAGGATGAAATCGGCATTTTTGTAGGTTAGGATTACTTTGTCTGAATCTATTTTGCAGTTCATTTTTGTGAAATCTACACCAATTTCGTCTATCATTTTAAACACAGTTTCTTTAGCGCACCAGCAAAGTAGCGCAAATTTTTGTGCGTCATTAGAAAAAATGCCTTTTTCTTCTGAATTTTTAGTGTATGAACCTAGAGTATTTAGCTCTTCTGGATGCATAATTTTTTCTTTTACCTTAAAAATTCTGTCGCTTTTGTGCTCAATATCCACGCCCACAGTGTCACTTCCCACAATTACAGCTACATAATTTTTTGTATGAGATATAGAAAAATTCACTCCATCCATAATTGGTTTGCCAGAGGCTTCGTAATGCACATCAACTTTTTTGCCAACAAGCAATTCTAAAAGGTATCTTGATAGAATGCGTTCTTTTTTACGTACCTCGTTAGAAATGCCTTCTAGTTCGTGGTCGTAGTGGTGCAGAGAAAGCTCCATCAACTCTTCTAGAGTTTCATCTATCTGCCAAATAATTAGCTCAGAATCATTTATATGTTCTCTAAAAACAAGCATTATTTCCAGCGAGTAGTTTCCATTATTTTTACGATGTCTTCTGTAATATAATCTACAACAGGAGCAATAGAGTCTTTGTTTGGTCTGTTGTTAAAGTATAATGCGCCACGTAGGAAATGGTTTACACTGTCTGTAAGCACAAATTGTACTGCAGAAGCAGTGTTACCTTTTATCTCATAAAGAATGCCGTAAGTTTTGTTCTCAGCATTTTCGTAGAACTGTTCGCCAATAGCGTCTGCCTTGAATGCGTGTTTGTAAACAAAGTTTCGAGAATCTTCAGAAATTTCTCTAAAGTTCTTGTTTATAGGTTTATAACTAAAATAAATTCTTGCGTTATAGCGTGGATAAACAATGTCGAACCATTCTTTATCTTGTTTATTTGGCACAATTAGCGACAAGTTTTTTGGATATTCAAAGCTATAAGGTAGGGTAGAATCGCTTCTAGAATATTCCTTATCTTTTAGTTCAATTCTAAAATATCCTCTTGGTTTTGGGCTGTGTTTCACGCAACTGGTAGCTAACGTAGAAGCTAAAACAACTGCAATAATATAAATTATACTCTTTTTCACTTTTATTTTCTTAGTAGTAACAATGCTTCGTTGCGAGCCATAGCATCGCTATTAAATTTACCTTTAAAGCATGTGGTGCGAGTTTTTGCTCCAGGTTTTTTGATGCCACGAGCAGTCATGCAGCTGTGTTCTGCATCGATAATCACACCAACATCTTGGCTGCCAGTAGCCATTTGAATGATTTCTGCTATGTCTGTGCCAATGCGTTCTTGAAGTTGAAGTCTTTGACCTACCATTGTGGCAATGCGTGCAATTTTGCTTAGACCAATAATTTTATCGGTAGGGCGATAAATTACAGACACCTTCATGTTGTACATAAGTGCCATGTGGTGCTCGCAAAAACTAAAGATAGGAATATTCTTCACTATCACGTAGTTACCATTAGAGTCAAACAGGTCTTCCTCTTCATTGAAAGTTTTTGCATATTTTTCTGCTATCTCTGCATTGGTATAACCGATTCCTCTAAAAATCTCTTCATACATACGTGCCACACGAGTAGGAGTTTCTACAAGTCCTTCTCTATCAGGGTTTTCTCCTATCTCCTTTAATATCTCACGAATGTGATATGCAATTTTTTCTTGATTCATTTTTACACTCCTCTTTTATTTTTATCCCAAATAAATTTATGTAATTGAAGTTGAAGGCGAACGCCGTTCATATTCTCTCTTTTCATCA
>CALDPN010000168.1 GCA_937911235.1 uncultured Bacteroidales bacterium | reverse complement strand
GGATGGTGTTCAATAACATTTCAGTATCACCGTCATACTCCTGCAACTTGTATAGTTCGTCCCTGCGTAGGGTGAATATCAACCGGGAGGCGTTGTCCTGTTCGTCTGTATATTCAAGATACCCTGCACGGGTCAGTATCTTCAAGGCGCTGTCGGCCTGCACGGGGAAATGTTTGAAGTTAAGACAGAATTCATCCAAATTGAAATCGAATGTGCATCCCAACCCATCGCCCATAGCCATCTGATAGTAGAAGCAGATGTCTTCATATACCTTTCGTATGTAATCCTTGTCGGGGAATGTGTCAGAAATACGTTTCTTCAGATTAGTCTTGTCACTTTTGGCGTATAGCAATACGGCATAAGCCTTTTCACCGTCACGCCCTGCACGTCCTGCTTCTTGGAAATATGCTTCTACACTGTCTGGAATATCTATGTGTATAACAAGTCTAACGTCTGGTTTGTCGATGCCCATGCCAAAGGCATTGGTAGCTACCATTACTTTAAACTGGTTGTTTTTCCAGCCCTCTTGTTTTAGGTCTTTTATTGCGTTGTCGAGCCCTGCGTGAAAAAAGTCGGCAGATATGCCGTTTTTACCAAGCATTTCTGATACTTCTTTGGTCTTTTTTCTGTTTCTTACATAAATAATGGCACTACCTGGTGTTTTAGTAAGAAGTTTTATAAGTTCTTCGTCTTTGTTTTCTGTAAGTTTTACTTTGTAGGCAAGGTTGTTGCGATAGAAACTTATACGTTTTACATTTTCTTCTTTGAAAAGAAGTGATGCTTGAATGTCTTTTGCAACTTCTGGAGTGGCAGTGGCAGTAAGTGCTAGAAATGGCACTTTAGGCAGAATTTCACGAATTTCTGCTATTTTTTTGTATTCTGGACGGAAGTCGTAACCCCATTGAGAGATACAGTGGGCCTCATCTACTGCTACCATACTTATGTTCATATATGGCAGGGCTTCTAGGAAGGTGTCTGTAGAAAGTCTTTCTGGGGAAACGTAAATAAATTTGTAGTTTGCTCTAGGGTCGTTTGTTTTATTGAAACAAATGTTGTCTAGGCATTGTTTGTATTGGGTGTATGTAAGACCAGAGTGAAGGGCGATTGCTCTTATTTCCTTTTTTTTAAGGTTTTCTACCTGGTCTTTCATTAAGGCAATAAGAGGGGTAATAACCAAACATCTGCCCTCTTGACAAAGGGCAGGCACTTGAAAGGTTATAGATTTACCACCACCAGTAGGAAGTAATCCTAAAGTATCCCTCCCACTACCGATGGATTCGATTATATCACTTTGTGATGGTCTAAATTCGTCGTAACCCCAATATTGCTTTAATTTCTGTAGGTATGGCGTCATGTTAACTGAATGTCTTTAACCATTAGTTGAATGCTTTTTTTGCCATTGAAGTTATTTTCCTCTAGGGTGTAACAGATGTTGAATGGCCTTCTGCTCTTGATGTGTTCAATACATTTTTGTGGATTTTCTACATTGAAAGCAATGCCACTGCATCTGATGTTTCTGTTGTCGATGTTGCAAACGTCTAGTTTTAGGTGTTTTTGGTCTTGACCCACAAGTTTGCAACCGCCAGCATCAACAACGCCAGAGGTAACGAATATAGGTTTTGTATTTTCTGGTCCGTATGGAGCAAATTGACCTAGTTTGTCGAAGAAACTATCGTTTATTTCGTTTAGTGATAGTTCTGTGTCTATGTCTATTTGTGGAATTTTTTGCTCGTCTGTGATATTTTCACTCACATATTTTTCAAATCTGTCTTTAAACTCTTTTACATTTTCGAGTTTAAGGGTAAGACCAGCTGCGTAGATGTGACCGCCAAAGTTTTCTAGTAGGTCACGACAAGAGTCGATGGCTTTGTATAGGTCGAAACCAGCAATAGAACGAGCAGAACCTGTTGCCATGCCATTTGAAAGTGTTAATACAACGGCTGGTTTGAAATATTGTTCGCTAAGGCGTGATGCTACAATACCTATAACGCCTTTGTTCCATTCTTGGTTATATACCACGATAGAACTTTTTTCGTCTAGGTTTTTAAGTTTAAGAATTTCTCTGTGTGCCTCGTCGGTGGCTTGTTTGTCTAGGTCTTTTCTGGTCTTATTGTAATTGTCGATAAGGTCGCTTTTTTCTTTTGCAGATATGTAATCTTTTGCAACAAGAAGTTCTACGGCTTCTCTACCAGAACTCATTCTACCAGAGGCGTTGATGCGAGGACCTATCTTGAAAACAATGTCGCTAGTGGTAATTTCTTTGCCTTTAAGGTCGCAAACATCTATAATGGCTTTAATGCCTATACTTGGATTGCTGTTTAGTCTTTTAAGACCATATTGCATTAGTACACGGTTTTCGCCTGTGATAGGCACAATGTCTGATGCTATACTCACGGCTAGAAGATCTAGAAGTGAGAATAGTTTTTCCATAGGAATATTGTTGTTTATGGCAAAAGCTTGCATAAGTTTGAAGCCTACGCCACAACCAGAAAGGTGTCCGTATGGATATGTTGAGTCTGTGCGTTTTGGGTCTAAAACTGCTACTGCATTAGGTAGTGTATCATCTGGAGTATGGTGGTCGCAGATGATAATATCTATGCCTTTTTCTTTTGCGTAGTTTACTTTTTCGATGGCTTTAATGCCACAGTCTAGTACTATAATTAGTGAAAAAGAATTTTCAGCAGCATAGTCGATGCCTTTGTATGATACGCCGTAGCCTTCATCGTTTCTATCTGGTATATAGAAGTCGATGTTTGAGGTACATTGTTGAAGGAATTTATATACAAGTGCTACAGCTGTGGTGCCATCCACATCGTAATCACCATAAACTAGAATTTTTTCTCTATTGCCAAGGGCTGCGTTTAGTCTTTCTACAGCCTTGTCCATGTCGTTAAGCAGGAATGGATCGTGTATTTCTCTTAGCTTTGGGAAGAAAAAGTTATTTGCTTCCTCTACTGTGGTAATACCTCTTTGAACAAGTAATGTGCAAAGAGCAGGGCTAATTCTTAGTTTTTGTGATAGTTCGTTTCTACATAATTCTTCTTTTTCGTTTAGGTTATTAATAATCCATTTGTGAAGCATATATATTTTTTATTTGTTTATAGCGGAAGAATGCTTAATTTTGCCGTTGCAAAATATCAATTTGTAAAGATAGGTAAAATTTTTTTATTTTCATAATATGAACGAGATAAAAAAAATGGTAGAGGTGCTTCGCTCTGGAGGCTTGATTCTTTATCCAACAGATACAGTATGGGGTATTGGTTGCGACGCTACCAATGAAGAGGCTGTAAAAAAGATTTTTAAACTAAAAAAACGCGAGGATAGCAAGTCGCTTATTGTGCTAGTTGATAGCGTAGATAGACTTGCAGCATACGTGGACGATGTGCCAGATGTGGCTTGGGATTTGGCAGAAGTGTCTGATACTCCGCTTACTATAATTTATCCTACAGGAAAAAATCTTGCACCAAATGTGATGGCAGAAGATGGTAGTGTGGGTATAAGAGTAACCAACGAGGAGTTTTCTAAGGCGCTTTGTTATGCATTTCGTAAACCAATTATTTCTACATCTGCCAATATAAGTGGAAACCCAACTCCTGAAAATTTTTATCAAATAGAAGACGAAATAAAAAATGGGGTGGATTATGTGGCAGAGGCTCGCAGAAACGAAGATGAAAAAAAATCGCCTTCTTCTATTATAAAATTTGAAAAAAATGGTACTTTTGCAGTACTAAGAAAGTAAGATGAAAAAGAAATTGGTGGATTTATATGATAGTCTGCTTAAATGGCGTGAAGATAACATACCAGCAAAGCAGTTTTCGCTCGTGTTGAGTTTGGTGGTGGGGATCCTAACTGCGCTGGCTGCGTGTCTGCTTAAATGGGCTATTCATGGAATCCAATATTTGCTTACCACAAACTTTGAATACTATTCAGGTAACCTTCTTTATTTGCTTTACCCAGTAGTGGGTATTCTACTTTCAGGTCTTTTTGTAAAGTATATTTTAAGAGACGATATAAGCCACGGTGTAACAAAAATTCTTTATGCTATTTCTCAGCGAAAAAGTATAATGAAACTTCACAATACATGGAGTTCTGTGGTGGCCAGCTCAGTGACCATCGGTTTTGGTGGTTCGGTAGGGGCTGAGTCGCCTGTGGTATTGACTGGTTCTGCCATTGGTTCAAACTTGGGTCGTTTCTTTAAGATGGACCAAAAGACACTTATGCTAATGGTAGGTTGCGGTGCGGCTGGCGCTATTAGTGGTATCTTTCAGGCTCCTATTGCGGGTGTGGTATTCACCCTAGAGGTGCTTATGATAGATATGACATTTAACTCTATTGTGCCTCTGTTAATATCTTCTGTTACAGCTACTTCTCTTTCTTATTTCCTACTTGGTAAAACAGTGATGTTTAATCTAGCCGGAGAAGATTTCTCTTTGGAAAGAATACCAATGTACATACTTTTAGGTGTGATGTGTGGTTTTGTTTCTTTGTACTACACAAGGGGGATGAACAAGGTAGAAGGTGTGTTTAGAAAACTAAATACTTTTTGGTCGAAGTTGCTTGTAGGAGCATTGATGTTGAGTGCCTTAATCTATTTGTTGCCACCTCTTTATGGTGAAGGTTATGACTCAATCAATCATTTGCTTAGTTTAGACCCAGAAAGATTATTTGAAAATAGTTTGTTCTTTGGTTTTAGAAATAACGACTATATAGTGTTAGTATATCTTACACTTATTGTGCTGTTTAAATTGGTGGCAACAGCTGCCACAAATGGTGCAGGAGGTGTAGGTGGTTTGTTTGCTCCATCGCTATTTGTGGGCTGTATTGTAGGGTATATATGTGCTCTAATACTACAAATGTGTGGATTTGATGTGCCTGCTCAAAACTTTGCTCTTGCCGGTATGGCAGGTGTGATGTCGGGTATTATGCATGCTCCCCTTACTGGTATATTCCTTATTGCTGAACTTTCTGGTGGTTATGACCTATTTATGCCACTAATGATTGTTTCTGTAATATCGTTTATAACAATTTATATATTTGAGCCACATAGTATATATGCTATGCGTCTTGCTCATAAGGGCGAACTAGTAACTCACCACAAAGACCGTGCAGTACTTTGCTTGATGCGTATGCAAAATGTGATAGAAACAGATTTGCAAACAATTAGTCCGGAGGCAAAACTTGGCGATTTGGTGAAACTGATTTCTACATCGAAACGTAATATTTTCCCTGTGGTGAAAAAAGATGGTACATTTATAGGTATAGTTTCGCTAGAAGAGGTGAGAAATATAATGTTTCGTCCAGAACTTTATAACAGATTTACTGTAAAGAAACTTATGATTTACCCACCAGAAAAGGTAGATGTAAAGGATTCTATGGATGTTGTTATGGAGAAATTTGAGCAAACTCAAGCTTGGAACCTTCCTGTGCTTGATGGTAATAAATATGTGGGTTATGTATCAAAGTCTAAAATCTTCAGTGCATATCGTGAGGTTTTAGTAGAGTTCTCTGATGATTAATTTTTTTATTATCTTTGTGCGTTGCTATGCTAAAAAGAATTGATTTCTATATCATAAAGAAGTTTCTGGGCACATACGTGTTGTCCATTATACTTATTATTAGTATAGCCATTGTTATAGACATTACAGAAAAGATGGATAACTTCTACAATGAAGGATTAGACTTTAAAACCATTGTTTCTGAATACTACATTTATTTTATACCTTATTATACAAACTTATTTAGTTCTCTTTTTGTCTTCTTATCTGTAATCTTTGTTACCTCAAAACTGGCGTTCAACTCAGAGATTATTGCAATGCTTGCCGGGGGTATAAGTTTTAAGAGAATTTTGGTTCCATATCTTATTTCTGCTGCAATAATTGCTGCGGCTACATTTTATATAAGTTCTGAAATAATTCCTCCGGGTATTAGAGAAAGGCTTAAATTTGAGTATAAATATGTGGAACATAAGAGGTTTGAGTCTAGTTTGGAGCATCAACAACTTAGAATCTCAGACAACGAAATTATATATGTGGAAAGATATGATATAACCAAAAATATGGGTTATAAATTTTCTTACGATAAGTTCAATGGAAAGAAATTGGAGGAAAGAATTACAGCACTGAGAATTCAGTATGATTCTTTATATAATTGGACTGCATTTAATTGTATGCAAAGAAAATTTACAGACCTAAAAGAAGAGGTTAGTACTTCCGATGAAATGAAGTTGGAGCTGAATATGATTCCAAAAGACTTTGTGAAGGTGGTAAAAGAATATGAACAATTAACTACAAACGAACTTATAGAATATCTAGATATACAAAGCAAACGTGGACTTGCTGGGCTTAATGCCTACGAGCTTGAACTACAAAAACGCATTGCCAATCCTTTTGCGGCATTTGTTTTAACATTGATTGGGGTGTCTGTGGCTTCAAGAAAGTCTAGAGGGGGAACTGGATTTCACATCTTCATTGGGTTCCTGCTAAGTGTTACCTATATTCTATTCAATATGGTTTCTTCTTCACTTACCATTAAGGGTGGGGTAAATCCTGTGCTATCTGTTTGGCTGCCAAATGTGATTTATCTTGCCATAGGTATCTACCTATATAGAATAGCTCCAAAATAAAAAAACCGCACTGCCATTTGTGATCCAAACTTTGAAAAGAAAGGATTTGAGGCTCCGGTTATCTTTGTAATCTACCCAGACCACGAGGGACAGTAGCACGCCATTGACTAACCCGAAGTATCTCGGTTAATAATTGATTGTTAAGTTTCCCAAAATGTGTCAGTGCGGCAGTACAAAGGTAATATTTAATTTTTGATTGTGCAAGATAGGATGGGGGTTCTTGATAGTGTAGGGACGTAGCGTGCTGCGTCCGTATCGATATATAAATTTTTTTGAAAAAAATATTGGAAAAAATTTGGAAGTTATTTGAAAAGGTTATATATTTGCAATGAAATTAAAATTGTAATCATTACAAATTGGTAATGATAATAAAAAAGGAGGTGCAAATGCCAGTTAAGATTAAAGCATATTTACAAGAGAAGGGAATTAATCCTTCTATGCAGAGAGTGGCTGTAATGCATTATCTATTAAATAATTTCACTCATCCTACAGTGGATGAGATACATTCAAACCTTTCTGATAGTATTCCAACGCTGTCTAAAACTACAGTTTATAATACTTTGAAAGTTTTAGTAGATAATGGAGCAGCGTTGCAGCTTACGATAGATGAGAAAAACACCCGTTACGACGGAAATATTACTCCTCATGCACACTTTATCTGTCTTGGATGTGGTTGTGTACACGATGTGGAGCCAATAAAACTAGATGAGGTAAGTCTATCAAAATACAAAAACTTGAGAATAACAGAAACTCAGGTGTATTACAAAGGATTTTGTGAAAAATGCTATCAACAAAAGCTTCTTAGTGAGGCGGAAAATAGAAATAAATAATTAACAATTTAATTAATACTAAAATGAAAAAATTTGTATGTACAGTATGTGGATATGTTCACTACGGCGAACAACCACCAGCAGTTTGTCCAAAATGTAAACAACCAGCTAAGGTTTTCAAGGAAGTAAAATAATAATTTAAAAGATAAAGTCATGAAAAAATTTATATGTACAGTATGCGGATATGTTCACGAAGGTGAAACCGCTCCAGAATTTTGCCCACAATGTAAACAACCAGCTAACAAATTTAAAGAGTTAGAAGAAAATGGTGCACTTGAGTTTGTAACAGAACACGTAATTGGTGTGGCAGCAGATACAGACGACGAAATGAAAAAAGACCTTAACGCTCACTTCCTTGGCGAAGCTACAGAAGTAGGTATGTACCTAGCAATGAGCCGTCAAGCAGACCGCGAAGGTTATCCAGAAATTGCAGAAGCATTTAAACGTTATGCTTGGGAAGAAGCAGAACACTGCGCTAAATTTGCAGAACTTCTTGGTGAAGTAGTTTGGGATACCAAAACCAACCTAGAAAAACGTATGAACGCAGAAAGCGGTGCTTGCGCAGACAAAATGCGTATTGCAAAACGTGCTAAACAACTAGATCTTGATGCTATCCACGACACAGTTCACGAAATGGCAAAAGACGAAGCACGTCATGGTAAAGGTTTTGAAGGATTATACAAACGTTATTTTGGTAAATAAGAAATTTTTCTTATCTTCACAACCTAAATTATCAACCATTAAATAATTAGTGTTATGAAAAGCATAAAAGGAACAAAAACAGAAAAAAATCTTCTAATTGCTTTTGCAGGTGAAAGCCAAGCAAGAAACAGATATACATTCTTTGCTAGCGTAGCTAAAAAAGAAGGTTACGAACAAATTTCTGCAAACTTCACCGAAACAGCTGAACAAGAAAAAGAACACGCTAAAAAATTCTTCAAATTCTTGGAAGGTGGCGATTTAGAAATTACTGCAACTTACCCTGCTGGTAAAATCGGTAATACTATCGAAAACCTAAAAGCAGCAGCTGCTGGCGAACATGGTGAATGGGCTATCGACTACCCAGAAATGGCTAACGTGGCAGACGAAGAAGGTTTCTCTGAAATCGCAGAAACATATCGCAGAATTGCTATCGTAGAAAAAATGCACGAAGACAGATACAACCGTTTCTTACAAAACATTCTAGACGGCAAGGTATTCGTTAAAGATACAGAAGTAACATGGCAATGTCGCAACTGCGGTTACATTCTAGATGGAAAAGAAGCTCCAGAAGAATGCCCAGCTTGCAAACACCCAAGAGCATACTTTGAAGTGAAAAAAGAAAATTATTAATCATAATTAACTAATATCCGAAAAGAGGCTGACAATACTGTCTGCCTCTTTTTTTTATTTAATACTACGGCATTTTTAATTAATATATTTTAAAGCACAAATAGTAAAATTCTCTATACTTTTGGTTGTATAAAACTTAAATAAAACGTTTGAATTAAAAGTTATGAAAAGATTTTACTTATTAGTATTAATATATATATTTATTAATATTTCAGCGTCTTCTGCCAAGGTTGCAGAAAGGACTATGTTTGTGAATTTAGGCGAGTTGCGCAACTCGTCAAGTGTTAACAAAAGCGAATACTTTTCGCTGGAAGTTTTAAAAGGAGATTCTATAAAATTTACAGCTGTTTGGGATGATTTGTCAGAAATTAATTATTATTATTTGTGGCAAATGTCAACTGATGCAGAATCTTGGAGCGAAGTTAATCCTTATAGTTTCGAGGATAATGAATATGAAGAAGTAGTACAAGAAGAAGGTGTAAAATATTATAGAGTAGTGGTTTTAACGGATTATCCTACTTATCTTCAGTATGAAAACATAGAAGAATGTGAAGGATGCAAGATTTCTGATGTAGTAGAGGTGATTACTAAATCTTTAGATTTAACCT
Organism: uncultured Bacteroidales bacterium; assembly: GCA_937911235.1. Taxonomy (GTDB): domain Bacteria; phylum Bacteroidota; class Bacteroidia; order Bacteroidales; family Paludibacteraceae; genus Enterocola. The sequence goes on along the minus strand of CALDPN010000168.1, from coordinate 23,111 downwards.
ACGAAGTATTAAATCCAGAACCTTGTTTGGTGACAGAAACATTAAATCTAAGATTTTATGTGAAAAACCCATTGTCTAGAGCAGTAGAGAATGTAAAAGTAAATATTGACGTTCTTTCAGATGAGGCACTACGTATTTCTGCCCTAGAAGACTCTAGTAGTTTTAATGATTCTATATTGCAATGGAATGTGGGCACATTGTTGGCAAACGAAACAAAAACAATTGATATAGCTGTGAAGTCTCCTAGGTATTACTTCTCTTTAGGAGTGTATGTTTCTACTGTTGAAAGTTTACATTGGCGAGATTATGAATATGCTTCCACAAAGGTGTATGTAGAGGAAATGTTTAGAGAATATATAGGCGACAGTTATAGTTTTTATACGGCTGAGGTTTGTGGGTCTTTGACGCCAAATATTGTGGATATTGCAACGTGTTGTGGCATAACAAGTAGTGATATTAGATTTTATGAGGATGAAGAGAGACAGAAGGAAGCCATAAGCATAGATACTTCTATTCCTACACCAAAAGAAGGTAAGACATATTATATTGTAGGGGTTGACAAAAGTGGTTGTGAAAGCAGAATGACAGACTTTAAATTAATAGTAAGGGAAGCCCCAAAGATTGTGAAAGCAGAACCAGAAGATACTATTTTATGCAATATAGATGGAGAAATGGTAGATAGAGCAACTATAAACTATAAAATAGAAGGAGGAATTCCTCCATACACCATATATTATTCAAGTTATGATATAAACAATCCAGACTATAATATCGACAATTTTGTAACAGTACAGTCTGCAGAAGGTAGTTTTGATGTATTTCCACTTATGTCGTCTGAATATAAAATTACATCAATATTTTCCCATGACCATTGTTGGACAGACCAAGATGTGGCGCCATTTAGAATCTATATGCCACGTTCTCATAAATGTTATGTTAGCACTTTACAAGATTATAAATTGGTTGGAGAAGACTACAAAGTGTCTTTTGATGATATAGATGGAGAATTTGATACGTATCAATGGCAAGTGTCGTACGACAATGGAAATACATTTGAAGATTTAATAGATACAGTAAATCCAGAAGTAGATACTATTAATGTGGTCTCTGGTGCTCAAACTTCTGAGCTTAAAATATCAAATTTAGATGCGATGCAGGATGTTGCTATATATAGAGTAAAACTCTCAAATAGTCGTATTCCATGTATAGTTAATTATTCTAGTTCTTCTAAGCTGAGAATGCATAATTACTCTATGTTAGCGCTTAATATATTTTCTGAAGATTTATCTGAAGAATATATTTGTGAAAATGAGAAGGTAGAATTAAAATGTGATATATTTAATGGCGAAGCGAAAGTCTATGAAGATATGGAGATAAAATTGGATTTCTCTGTCCCACTAGAAGACTTAGTAGTAATCCCAAGTAATGGGACCTACGATTATGAGACTAGTATATGGACTATTGATACATTGGGAATAGGACGTCATGAAAATATATCAATATCATTTAGTGCAACAGAAGATGCTACGATAAGATTTAATTGTGGTAGTGATAGTATATCTGCCAGTTTTAATGTTTTGGGCACTCCTGTTATAGGAACACTACAAACTCCAGAACCAGTTTGTGAAGGTGCAAATCTATGTGCTACAGTGCCAGAGATTCAGCAAAAGGATGATGTAACTGACGTAATTTGGCATTTAGATGATGAATTAATAGATTTAGGTGCTGTTTTATTCAAAGATAATAATGGCTCGATGTTGCAATGCGAGGTGGTGAATAAGTGCGGCTCTACAATGTCAAACAAGGTACAAATAGAAGTAAAAGGAGTGCCAGAGATAGGAAAGATAGATGAAGGTATATACTCAGTATGTGAGGGAGAGGCTTTAAAACTTTCTGTTCCTAAAATTGAAACATATGGGAATACAGATATAAAAGGGAGATGGGTTTTAAATGGTGAGACTTATACAGAGGGGACTCCAGTTTATAAGACAAATGATAAATATTATGAACTTCGTTATGAAGTAGAAGGCGAGTGTGGTGGAGTAATTAAAAGTCCATGGGAGTATTATTTTGTTGTGCGTGAAGGTATAAAATTAGGAGAGCTAAAAACTCCAGAACCTATTTGTGATCAATCTCTTTTTGTTCCGAGTGCTCCAATAATATCTTTAAAAGGAACAAATTTTATTTCTGAGAGGTGGGTGTTGGATGGCGAGGAATATAATGATGATATGATTACATACGAGAAAAATGGGAAAAAACTTTATTATGAAGTAACTCAATCTTGTAATGGAAAGATGAGTGTTGTAAGATCAAATGAGGTTGAACTTACTGTAATACCTCCAATAGAAATTTCTGATATTCCTGAAGTGTATGAATATGAAGAAGGAAAGGCTTTGAATTTGCCAAATCCTATAGTTGAATATGCTATTGAGCCCAATGATGTTATTAAATATAATTCTAAATGGACTTTGCTTGATGAAGATGAGTCGGTCGTGGTAGAAGATTATAAGGGACAGCCAATTTATGATGGTGAAATGATAAAACAAGCAAGATATGAGGTGAAATCTATGGTATACTTGTCTCCAGAAGTTCAATACACGTGTGAACATATGTATTCTAATACAGCAAAACTTATCCCAGAAGTGGCAACTGCATTAGAAGTTGTAATGGCAGACGAAGACGAAACAGTTTGGGCTACAGCTATTACTCCATATAACCAAAATGGGTTGAATGATACGTTTGCAGAAGGTATGCATGTGAAGGTTTTTGATAGTCGTTTGCAGCAAATATTTGAAGGCGACAATGGTTGGGATGGCACTGCGAATATGGGTTCTCGTGGTGTAGGAGCAATACAACCTCCAGGTATTTATTACTATTCTGTTGTCTTGCCAAGTGGAGAAAAGAAGCTCGGATTGATAGAAATTGTTAGAATGTAAACTTGTGGCTTGTTTTTTTGCTTTTTTTACATTTTTTTTGTAAGGTTTTTTAGTATAATTTCAATTTATTTATAAATAAACAAAAAAAAATTATGTGGTTAATTAACTCTTCAGTGGGAAGAAAAGTCGTGATGAGTATCACGGGTGCTTCTTTAGTGTTGTTCTTACTTTTCCATGCTTCTATGAACTTAGTAGCTATTATTTCAGAAGAAGGATACAACATGATTTGTGAGTTTTTAGGTGCAAACTGGTATGCTCTTGTGGCAACAGCTGGTCTTGCAGGTTTAGTGGTGGTGCATATTCTATATGCATTTTTCCTAACTGTACAAAATTATCGTGCACGCGGAAGTGAGCGCTATGCTGTATCAGCAAACCAAAAAGACGTATCATGGGCTTCTAAAAACATGTTAGTTCTTGGTATCATCGTAGTTTTAGGTATTGGTTTACACCTTTTCAACTTCTGGTACAAAATGCAATTTGCAGAAATCCTTCACATGGCTGGCGTGGCAGATGTAGATATCGCTAACGCAACCAACGGTGTTTATTGGATTAAAGAAACATTTGCAAATCCTATCTATGTAGTTCTTTACCTAGTATGGTTAGCTGCTATTTGGTTCCACTTAACTCACGGTGTATGGTCTGCTATGCACTCTCTAGGATTAAACAACGGAATCTGGATGAAACGCGTTAAATGTATTTCAAACATCGTTTCTACATTAGTAGTGTTAATGTTTGCTGTAGTAGTTGTATATTACTTCGCAATGAGTTTATGTGCATAATTTAATTTGAATAACAATAAAAACTAAATATATGGCTAAATCTAAAAAAGACAGCATCGTGGAAATAGCTGTAGAAGCTGCTAAAGAAGTAGTAGAAACAGTTAAAGAAGCTGCTCAAGAAATAAAACAAGTGGTTGAAGAAAATGAAACCATTGACGCTAAAATTCCAGAAGGTCCTTTAGCTGAAAAATGGACCAACTATAAAGCTCACCAAAAATTAGTGAACCCAGCAAACAAACGTAAACTAGACGTTATCGTTGTTGGTACTGGTCTTGCAGGTGCATCTGCTGCTGCTTCACTTGCAGAAATGGGCTTTAACGTACTAAACTTCTGTATTCAAGACTCTCCTCGTCGTGCTCACTCTATTGCAGCACAAGGTGGTATCAATGCTGCTAAAAACTACCAAAACGACGGTGACTCTGTATATCGTTTATTCTATGATACTATCAAAGGCGGTGACTACCGTGCTCGTGAAGCTAACGTTTATCGTCTTGCAGAAGTATCAAACAATATTATCGACCAATGTGTGGCTCAAGGTGTTCCTTTCGCTCGTGAATACGGTGGCTTACTAGACAACCGTTCTTTCGGAGGTGCTCAAGTATCTCGTACATTCTACGCTAAAGGTCAAACAGGTCAACAACTTCTTTTAGGTGCATATTCAGCACTTAGCCGTCAAATCGGTAAAGGTAAAGTGAAAATGTACTCTCGTTACGAAATGCTTGACGTAGTAGTTATCGACGGTCGTGCTCGTGGTATTATCGCTCGTAACCTTGTAACAGGTCGCATCGAACGTTTCTTCGCTCACGCAGTAGTTGTAGGTACAGGTGGTTATGGTAACGCATTCTTCCTATCTACAAACGCTATGGCATCAAACGGTTCTGCTGCTATGCAAATGTATCGTAAAGGTGCATATTTCTCAAACCCATGTTATGCACAAATTCACCCTACCTGTATTCCAGTACACGGTGCATTCCAATCTAAACTTACCCTTATGTCTGAATCACTTCGTAACGATGGTCGTATTTGGGTACCTAAAAAATTGGAAGACGCAAAAGCACTTCAAGCAGGTAAACTAAAAGGTCGTGATATTCCAGAAGAAGACCGTGACTACTATCTAGAACGTCGTTACCCAGCATTCGGTAACCTTGTTCCTCGTGACGTAGCTTCTCGTGCTGCAAAAGAACGTTGCGACGCTGGTTATGGTGTAAACTCAACTGGTCTTGCTGTATTCCTAGACTTCTCTGACGCTATCAAACGCTTAGGTAAAGACGTAGTAGAAGCTAAATATGGTAACTTATTCCAAATGTACGAAAAAATCGTAGACGAAAATCCATACGAAGATCCAATGATGATTTTCCCTGCTATCCACTATACCATGGGTGGTGTTTGGGTTGACTACGAACTACAAACTTCAGTTAAAGGTCTATTCTGTATTGGTGAAGCAAACTTCTCAGACCACGGTGCAAACCGTCTAGGTGCTTCTGCTCTAATGCAAGGTCTTGCTGACGGTTACTTCGTGCTTCCATACACAATCCAAAACTACTTAGCAGACCAAATCTCTGTTCCTCGCATGAGCACAGACCTTCCTGAATTCGTTGAAGCAGAAAACGCTATCCAAGCTAAGATTGAAAAACTTATGGCTATTCAAGGTGCGCGTTCTGTTGATAGCATTCACCGTGAACTTGGTCTTATTATGTGGGACTTCGTGGGTATGGGTCGTACAAAAGAAGGTCTAGAAACTGCTTTAACCAAAATTAAAGAAGTAAGAAAAGAATTCTGGAGCAACGTATTTATCCCAGGTAAAGCTGACGACTTAAATAACGAACTAGAAAAAGCACTTCGTTTAGCTGACTTTATAGAAATAGGTGAACTTATGGCTCGCGACGCATTAATGCGTGAAGAATCTTGCGGTGGTCACTTCCGTGAAGAATATCAAACTCCAGAAGGTGAAGCACTTCGTCAAGACGACAAGTTCTCATTCGCATCTTGCTGGAAATATATGGGCGAAGATCAAGAACCTAAACTATTAAAAGAAAAATTAGATTACGAATTTATCAAACGTCAAACTAGAAACTATAAATCATAAGGAGCCATGGAGAAATCAATTAATATTAAACTAAGAGTATGGCGTCAAGCTGGCCCTAAAGCAAAAGGCGGTTTTGAAACTTACGAACTAAAAAACATTTCTACAGATAGCTCTTTCCTAGAAATGTTAGACGTGCTTAACGAACAGCTAATTAGCGAACGTAAAGAACCTATCCACTTCGACCACGACTGCCGTGAAGGTATTTGCGGTATGTGTTCTCTATACATCAATGGTCATCCACACGGACCAGACAGTGCTATCACTACTTGCCAACTTCACATGCGTAAGTTTAAAGATGGTGAAACTATCACTGTGGAACCATGGCGTTCAAATGCATTCCCTGTAATCAAAGACTTAACTGTAAACAGAAATGCATACGACCAAATTATCCAAGCAGGTGGTTTCGTATCTGTAAACACTGGTGGTGTACCTGACGCTAATGCAATTCCAATTCCTAAAAAAGACGCTGACGAAGCTATGGACGCAGCTTCTTGTATTGGTTGCGGTGCTTGTGCAGCAGCTTGTAAAAACGGTTCAGCTATGTTATTCGTGGCAGCTAAAGTGAGCCAACTAGCTCTTCTTCCTCAAGGTAGAGTAGAAGCTGCAGCTCGCGCAAAAGCTATGGTTGCTAAAATGGACGAACTAGGTTTCGGTAACTGTACCAACACTGGTGCTTGTGCAGCTGAATGTCCTAAGAGCGTTTCACTAGCAAACATTGCTCGCTTGAACAGAGAGTTCATATGCGCTAAAATTAAAGACTAAAATGATTTTAAAAGGTGCTTTTTACGTTGCACTTGTGCTCTAAATCCTCACTTACCCTTAGTAAGCTCCGGTTTATCGCACTACGTGACGCCTTAAAATCCCTCTTTTAAAATACATTTTATAGATAAAGCAGAGGGTAATCAATTTGATTGCCCTCTGTTGTTAAATACATATTATACAATACTATGAAAAAGATTTTATACTCAATTATCGCTGGTCTTGTGCTAGCATCTTGTGGCTCAATGGCGCCTACTGCAAACAATTCAGCAGCAACACCTGCTCCTGCACCTGCACCTGCTCAAACAACTACAACCACTCCTTCTGCTTCTCAAGTAGAATCTAGTGTGAAAGATGCTATCAATAGCGCAGTAGCAACAAATAACTCAGCAAGTTTCCTTGCTGGTAGCCAATCTGGTGTAGCTTTAAAAGCGCTTTACAACCAATATAAATTGGATGGCAAACTAGATTTATCAAACCTAAGCAACGTTGCAAATATCTTGAATATAGCTGCTCAAGCACAACAAATTAAAAATGCAGAAAAAGGTACTGTAAACTATACCGATTTCTCAAAAGGTCTAGTAGAAGGTGCAATAGGTCTTATTAGCGATATCAATGCTGACGCAGTAGTAGACGGATTGAAACAAGCAGTGTCTAGCAAAGTAGATACCGAAAAAGTAAATGAAGTATCAGACAAAGCTCAAACAGCAGCAACCAACATTTCACAAACTGCAACCTCTATCATGGAAGTTATCAAACTATTCCAAAAATAATAGATAAGGTCAACCCACAACAAAAAACCGAGGCATTCGTTAGTGAAGTCTCGGTTTTTTGTTATCTTTGTGGACGTTAAATAAAAAAGAAGATATTATGATGCAGTCGATGACTGGCTTTGGTAAGGCCGTTAGTGAATTTTCTAATAAAAAGGTGGTGATAGAGGTGAAGTCGCTAAATAGCAAACAATTGGACCTTTATACCAAAATCAATTATTTCTACAGAAGTAAAGAACTGGAAATAAGAAACTTAGTGCAACAAGAACTAGGTCGTGGCAAAGTGGAACTTTCTCTAATGGTGGACCAAGTGTCTGAAGCAACTGCAGGTGTGCAAATAAACAAAGTGGCTTTTGGCAACTATGTGAATCAAATAAAGGAAATTTCAGAGGAAATGGGTGTGGCGCTTCCAAATGATTGGTTTACAGTGGTAATGAGGATGCCAGAAGTGCTTAAAGCAGAGCAAAATGAAGAACTTTCTGACGAAGAATGGGAACAAACATTGGTTGCAATTAAAGAAGCATTGAAAGCATTGAACGAGTTCCGTAGTCAAGAAGGTGAGGGCTTGAAGAAATTCTTCATTGAAAGAATTGATACCATTAGAGGCTACTTGGCTGAGGTGCCAAATTATGAGAAGGCAAGAATTGATAAGATTAAATCTCGTCTTGAAGAAAACCTTACTGCACTTGAAGAAAAAATCTCTTACGACCAAGGTCGCCTAGAGCAAGAAATGATTTTCTACATTGAAAAACTTGATATTAGCGAAGAAAAACAACGTCTTGCTAAACACCTAGACTATTTCATTGAAACCATGGAAAAAGAGCCTGCTTGTGGTAAAAAACTAGGCTTTATTGCGCAAGAGATGGGTCGTGAAATAAATACTCTTGGTTCTAAATCGAACTGCAGCGAACTACAAGTGCTTGTGGTGAATATGAAAGATGAACTAGAAAAAATTAAAGAACAAGTTCTAAACGTATTATAATTATGAAATTAGTAGTATTTTCAGCACCTTCTGGTTCTGGTAAAAGTACCATTATCAATTACCTTTTAGAAAAAGGAATTAACGCAGAGTTTTCTATTTCTGCTACTTCTCGCCCTGTGCGTGGAGCAGAGCAAAATGGTGTGGAATATTGGTTTCTAAGTGCGGAAGAATTTAAGCAACGTGTTGCCAACGACGAGTTTATTGAGTACGAAGAGGTGTATCCAGACCGTTTTTATGGTACTCTAAAAAGCGAAGTGAGCCGTATTGCAGAAAAAGGCAAAGCAACTATGTTCGACGTGGATGTGAAAGGCGGACTAAACATAAAGAAAATGTATGGCGATGAGGCACTTCTTATCTTTATTATGCCACCATCTGTGGAAGAACTTCGCAAGCGTTTAACACTTCGTGGTCAGGAGCCAGAGGAAGAAGTGGAACAACGTGTAGCAAAAGCTGCAGCGGAAATGACTTTCGCTCCTCAATTTGATGCAGTAATTATAAACGACGACCTAGAAAAAGCCAAAGCAGAAGCGCTAGAGGTGGTGAATAAGTTTTTAAACTCCTAACTAATGCGCAGCATTCTTCTTTATTTCGGCTCATTCAATCCCATTCATGTGGGTCATGTGGGGTTGGCAGAGTGGGTTCTAGAAAACAGAATCGATATAGAAGAACTATGGCTTGTGGTGTCGCCTCAAAATCCGTTTAAGCAAGATAAATTTCTATATCCAGATGCCGACCGCCTAGAATGGGCGCGCAGGGCTGTGAAAAACAACCCAAAAATAAAAGTCTGTGATATAGAAATGTCGCTTCCAAAGCCATCATATACCATTACTACCCTTGATGCCCTAAAGGCACAGTATCCAAATTATAATTTTAAAATTCTTATAGGTGGAGACAATCTTCCTACCTTTAACAAGTGGAAAGACTACGAACGCATTCTTTCTGAATATGGTGTAATGGTTTATCCTCGCGAAGGCAGTGAAACCACAGAAACCACCTTGCCAAACGTGGAAATCTTACACGGAGCTCCATTATTCCCAATATCTTCCACTCAAATCCGAGAAAAGATTGCCGCTGGTGCCAAAATTGAAGATTTTTTGTTGTGATTACTCGTGGTGATATGGTTCGTTTTTCAAAATGGTGAAGGCGCGGTAGAGTTGTTCGGTGAAGATAAGGCGCACCATTTGGTGTGAGAATGTCATGCGAGAAAGTGAGATTTTGCCGTTAGCGCGAGCATACACGGCAGGAGAAAATCCGTAAGGTCCACCAATTACAAAAACTAGTCGTTTAAGTCCAGAGGCCATTTTCTTTTCCACTTGCGAGGCAAACTCCACAGAAGAATATTCCTTGCCGTGCTCGTCCATAAGGATAACCTCGTCAGAGTCGTTTAGGCTACGAAGAATCATTTCACCTTCCTTTTCTTTTTGCACGTCGAAAGACATATTTTTGTTGTTCTTCAAATCTGGTATTACTACCATCTCAAAATCTGTATAGAAGCGAAGACGTTTTACATACTCATCTATCATTTCTATAAGGTTTTTTCCTACTGTTTTACCTACAACTAGCAATGTAATTTTCATAACTCTAATGCTTTAACCACACAAATATAGCGAATTTAACTATAAAGAACGTTATGGTTTGATAAATAATACTTATATTTGCAATTAACTTGAGTAGTTGCGGCTATTTTTAAGTACTATGAGACCTTATATCAAACACATATTATTCCTTCTGCTTTTAGCAGTGCCTATGCTATCTAATGCCACAGAGGAGTCTGTGAAGCAGATTTGTAGTAGTATTACTGCGGGTAATGTGGATGGTTTAGAAACGCTTTTCGACTCACAAGTAGAGATTTCTATTTTGGGTGAGAGTGTGGTATGTGCAAGAGAATATGCACTGGAGAGAATAGCAGATTTTGTGGGCAGCAATCCTTCAAGCGCATGTAAGGTGTCGCATCATGGCAAAAGAGAAAACTCAAGTTTTTGTATAATAACAATAAAATCATCAGGGCGTAGTTACAGACTATATGCCTTGTTTAGAGCAGTATCAAATAAACAATTAATCCAACAATTTAGAATAGATGATGTCACTGAATGATCAATTAGATGATTTAATTAAGTATTGGTTTGCTGAGGACATAGGTGATGGCGACCATACTTCACTTTCTAGTATCCCAGAAACAGCAATGGGAAAATCTCGCCTTATTATTAAAGAAACAGGCGTGCTAGCAGGTGTGGAAGTAGCAAAACGTATTTTTGCAGCATTTGACCCAGAACTTAAAATGACTCAATACCTAAATGATGGTGATGAGGTAAAACCTGGCGATATTGCATTTGATGTGGAAGGCAAAGTGCTTTCTCTACTTCAAACAGAACGTCTTATGCTAAACATTATGCAACGTATGAGTGGCGTGGCAACAGTTACTCGTAAATATGCAAAATGCTTAGAAGGTCTTAAAACTAAAGTATTAGATACTCGTAAGACTACTCCAGGTCTTCGTCTTCTAGAAAAACAAGCAGTAAAAATTGGTGGTGGCACAAATCACCGTATTGGTCTGTTTGATATGATTCTTCTTAAAGATAACCACGTAGACTTTGCTGGTGGCATTGAAAATGCTATTACTCGTGCAAAAGATTATTGCAAAGCAAAAGGTAAAGACCTAAAAATAGAAATTGAAGTGCGCAACTTCGACGAATTAAACCAAGTGCTTGCAATTGGTGGTGTGGACCGTATTATGCTTGACAACTTCAATACAGAAAACACTAAAAAAGCAGTAGAACTTATTGCTGGTCGTTATGAAGTGGAATCTTCTGGTGGTATCACCTTCGACACACTTCGTGACTATGCAGAATGTGGTGTTGACTTTATATCTGTAGGTGCTCTTACTCACTCTGTGAAGAGCCTTGATATGAGTTTTAAAGCTGTTTAATAATTAATATTAGATATGTCTAAAACACAAGAACTGGGAACCAAGAGTATTGGTTCCCTTCTTTTGCATTATTCGCTACCTGCCATAGTGGCTATGACAGCTAGTTCGCTATACAATATCATAGACAGTATGTTTATTGGTAGGGGCGTGGGCTCGCTTGCTCTTGCGGGGCTTTCTGTGTGCTTTCCTTTTATGAACCTTGCTGCGGCTTTTGGTGCTATGATAGGTATTGGTGCCACCACGGTGGTGTCAGTTAAACTCGGCCAACAAGACAAACGAGGAGCAGAACTTGCACTAGGCAATGTGGTGTTGCTCAACGTGCTCATTGGGGTGGTGTTTGCAGCAGTTTCATTAATCTTTTTAGACCCTATTTTATACTTCTTCGGTGCAAGTGATGCCACAATAGTTTATGCTAGAGAGTATATGCAAGTGCTTCTATGTGGAAATCTTGTCACCCATTTATACTTAGGGCTAAATAGTGTGATGCGTGCAGCTGGTTTCCCAACCAAAGCAATGTATATTACCATTGTGGCAGTGGTTACAAACATCTTTTTCAACTACATATTCATTATTCTTATGGATATGGGTATAAAAGGTGCTGCATTGGGTACAGTTTGTGCTCAGACCTTGTCACTTATTATTGTTACTCACCACTTTATATTCAAAAAAGATACACTTTCATTTAGAAAAGACATCTTTAAATTTAGACCAAAGATTGCAGGACAGATTATCTCTATCGGGCTTGCACCATTTTGTATGAACTCTTTGGGTTGTGTGGTGGTAATGCTTATCAATACAAGCCTTTTAAGACATGGTGGCGATATGTATGTGGGTGCATACGGTATTTTAAACCGTATTGTATTCTTCTTTGTAATGATAGTGATGGGCTTCAACCAAGGTATGCAACCAATTACAGGATACAACTACGGGGCAAAACAATACGACAGGGTGCTTAAGGCATATAGCCTAACCCTTATCTATGCTGTAGGTCTTACTACATTGGCATTGATAGTTTGCCAATGCTTCCCAGAACTTATAATCAAGCCATTTACTACAGATACTCAACTTTTAGTGCTATCTGAACACGCTATTAGAACAGTAACCATTTTCTTCCCATTAATTGGTTTCCAAATGGTTTCAAACAACTTTTTCCAATCTGTTGGACTTGCAAAAAAGGCACTGTTCCTTTCTACCAACAGACAATTGTTGTTCCTTATTCCATTCTTACTAATCTTGCCAGCACAATTTGGTACAGATGGAGTTTGGTGGAGTATGCCTATTGCAGACGGCATCTCAGCAATAGTGGCGTTGGTAATGGTGTTGTTAGAAATACGTAAAATAAAAAGCGGACAAATATCTTCTATATTATGATAATAACCATAGGCAGACAATACGGAAGTGGAGGTCGCAGACTGGCTCAAATGCTGTCTGAGCACTACAATATTCCACTTTATGATAAAGATTTAATAAACAGAGTTTCTGAAGAAACGGGCATAGCGGGCGAGTTTTTCAAGAAAGTAGATGAAAAACCTACAGATAGTTTCTTTTCTATGATTCTCAATAGTTTTTCATACGGAAGTAGCTGTGGTTGTGGAGATTCTGTGCTTTCTGGCAACTCTCTTTTCTGCATGCAGAGTAAAGTGATTAAAAATATAGCTGCAGAAGGTGATTGTATCTTTGTAGGCAGATGTGCAGATTATATCCTGCGCGATAGAGAAGATGTGATTTCTATCTTTATCACAGCCGATTTTAAAGACAGAGTATCTCGTGTGGCAGAATACGAGGGCATTTCTGAGCAACAAGCTAAAGAAGTTATAAACAAAGCCGACAAAACCCGTGCTGCATACTATGATTTCTACACAGAAAAGAAATGGGGAGTGGCAGGAAGTTATGATATTTGTTTAAATTCCTCAAAAATAGGACTAGAAAACTGCAAACAAATAGTTACACAAATAATAGACAATAGCATTCGTTAACCTAATGAAAACCAGACTTTTATTACTTATTTCTTCTTTTTTAATAGTTTCAAATCTATTTGCACAAGATGTATTTGTGCAAGATTTTAGAACCCGTTTTTCGCTTTCGTTAAACTATAAACCAATAAAGGAAATCACTTTAAACTGGACAGAAGAAGCACGTTTCAAAAACAATTCTTCAAAATTTGATAGACTTTATTCTGGATTAGGAATCACATACAATGCTCATAAAAACTTCTCAATGGGTGCTGTTTATGAGTTTCAAGTGCTTCAAAAAAGCGTTGATCATTTTCAATTTAGACATAGGGTAAAATTTGTTGTGCAACCAAACGTAAGTTTCGGTAGATTCAATCTCTCTTTGCGTGAAATGCCTCAAATGACATATACCGATTATGTAGATTGGACACTTCGCTCACGCTTAAAACTAAATTATAGTTTTATGAACAAGCATCTGAAACCATATGTGTCTGTGGAAATGTACAATCCACTTCAAAATGTAAATAAAAACAATTGGCTTTCTAAAATGAACTATCGCGCAGGTCTAGAGTGGAAAATAGACTCTGTAAATGGTCTTGAGTTCTACTATATGTTTGAGCACGAAGTTACAAAGAAGGCTGGGAATCATATAATTGGGGTAGCATATAATTTAGGTTTGTAGTTGAAAACTACAAACCTAACTCCTAACTCCTAACTCCTAACTCCTAACTCCTAATTGTTACCACCGTAATTCCGGCGCCGCCGAGTTGTACGTGCTCGTCTTTGAAGGAAATGCCGCTAATGGTGCTTAGGTATTCGCGCACCATTTGGCGTAGAGCTCCGGTGCCTGTGCCGTGCAGGATACGCACTTCGCCCACACCTACCATCATGGCATCGTCTATGTAGTACATCACAGTTTGCATAGCCTCGTCTATGCGCAAACCACGAATATCAAGTTGAGTTTTAAATTTAAGACTTCGTTGTCTTAATGTTTCTATGCTAGACATAGTAGAAACAGCTCTTTGTTCCTGCGCTCTTATGTCTTTTCTTCTAGCTTTTTTAAGTAGATTTAGGTTTATTGTAGAAGAAATGCCACCAAGCGCAACCACTGCTTTCTTGCCGCTAATACTCAAAACTTCGCCAATATGTTCGCCATATGCCACGTGGTCACCCACTTTAATTTCTTCGTTGGTGGTCTGAATAACAGGTTTTTCTGTTGCTTTTGGCTTATCTGTAAGCTCAGACTTCTTCTCCTCTAGAGTACGTCTAATAGCTTTTGTTTTTTCTTTGTCAGCCTTGGCTTGTTTTATCTGTCTAATAGTGTTTTCTATAGTGGCGTTGGTGTCTTGGATAAGGTCTTTTGCCTCTTGTTTTGCCTTGCGTATTATCTCTTTTCTTTCTTTTTCTATCTGCTCAAGGCGGTCTTGAAGTTGTTTACTTGTGCTATCAAGTTTTTTCTCCTTCATTCTTACTTGTTGGCGTTTGTTTTCCCAATAACGCTTGTCGCGAACTATATCTTGTAGGTTTTTATCGTAGTCTAGATGCTCTTTCCCCACAATTTCTGCTGCGTGGTTGATAACATCTTCTGGAAGACCAATCTTTCTTGCTATTTCCACAGCAAATGAGCTACCTGGGTTGCCAATGCTAAGTTGGAAGAGTGGTTTCATAAGGTGTCTATCATATAGCATAGCACCATTCACCACGCCTTCTGTGTGGTTTGCAAAGTGTTTTAGGTTTGTATAGTGAGTATTAATTACACCAAAACATCCATTTTGATTGAACCTATTTAGTTCTGCTTCCGCAATGGCTCCGCCAATAAGTGGTTCTGTTCCGCTACCAAACTCGTCAATGATAAGTAGGGTGGAGTCGCTTCCATTTTTTAGGAAGAATTTCATGTTGTTCAAGTGCGAACTATAGGTACTTAGGTCGTTTTCTAGTGACTGTTCGTCGCCTATATCAATGAAGATATTGTCGAAAATGCCCACTACACTATCTTCTAGCATAGGAATAAGAAGTCCGCATTGCCACATATATTGTAGTAGCCCCACTGTTTTGATGCATATAGATTTTCCTCCTGCATTGGGACCAGAAATAAGTAAAATTCTTTGGTTTTCGTGTAGGGTGATATTTAGTGGAACAATGTCGTCTTCTTTGTAATGTTCTCTAAATGAAAGAAGTAGCAAAGGGTGGATGGCATTTTTCCAGTCTAAGTGTGGCTTTTCTACACATTCGGTTTGGCGTGCGCCTATTTTAGTAGAGAAAATAGATTTTGCGCGCAGTGCGTCGGTTTCTGCAAGAAACTTGTTGCTGTATAGCAGTTCTTCGCTATATGGACGAATGAAATTTGCTGTTTCTATTAGGATTCGTATTATCTCGCGGCGTTCGTCGGCCTCAAGTTCACGAATTTTATTGTTTACTTCTACAAGAGCGCTTGGCTCCACAAAAACAGTTTTGCCGGTGGCAGATTCATCGTGAACTATACCGCCAAGCTTGCGTTTGAATGCAGGTGCCACAGGGATTACCAATCTTCCGTCGCGAAGCACAGGTGAGCAGTCTTTCTCAAGGTAGCCTTCACTTTGAGCTGTGCGGATAATACTATTTATGAGCTTCGAAATAGAGGCATTTAACACTTGTTTTTCTCTGCGAATTTGTGCTAAAGTGGCTGATGCAGAGTCTTTTATGTTGCCATATTTGTCCAAAATGCGAGAAAGGTATTGTGTTACCTCTGGGAAGGCTTCCACTCTGTTGCCAAAGGAAATAAGTAGTGGAAATTCCTTTGCTTCTAGCATTCTAAAGTATCTTACCAAAGCACCCACTGCAAGTGCAGACCTATAAAGTTCAAAAAGTTCTGCCTCTGTGATATATGCACCCTCGGTTTGAATTCGTTTTATGTAGGTTCTAATATCGTAGTATCCCTCGAGCGGAAATTCATTAGAAGTCTCATTCATAAGACGCATAAATTCTGCAATTTGTCCTGCTGAGGTTTTGATAATAGTAGGGTCTGAAGAAAATGCAAGTGCTGCAATCTCTTCTTTGCCCATTTCGCACAGACATTCTGCTGCAATTAGGGTCTTAATCTTGTCGAATTCTATTTTTTGCTCAAATTTCTCTGGAAAAATCATTGTTGTTTTATATATTATGATAAAATTTTATACATTAAAAATAGCGAGTAGAGCTCATCGCAATATCGCATTTTTAAGTATAAAATTCCTAATTCCTAATTATTCGGGCTACGCCCTCATGATTGCTGGCTGCGCTCGGCATAACTTAAGCAAGCTTAGTTCTGCTCTCACTTGCACAGCAATTCCTAACTCCTAACTTCTCACACACTATCAACACTTTACTATTATCATTTAGCGTGGTGGCGAAGATGTATGTGTCGCCTCCATCTTTGAGTTTCAACTTCTTGCGCAAATCTGCTACATTGCCAGGAAAGTTCCTCGTGCTTAGGTTTGCTTTCTCTATATCTGGAATCTCTTTTTTCTGTACTTTTGTTACTCTCAGTATCTTAAATGTTCTGCCAGGGAAGTCAGGTACAAACTCATCAGAAGTATAAAGATGAGTGCTAGGGTGCAGTTTCTGCACATTATACCTATTAGCAACAGTTTTAAACAATCCCGCCTTCATAATTGAGGCATTTGGCTCGTATAAATATGCCTTTGGAGCGAAATAACAAATAATTTCTCCTTTCTCCTTTCTCAAATTACTCGCTACGCTCGTGATTTCTAGCTGCACTTGGGATAACTCATCTAAGTCTACGCACACAATCTCCGTTTCTCCATAAAACCCACCTTCCACCAAAAGCAACAACTCTTTGCACTCATTTTTCACCGATACTACGTGCACTTGCTTGCATTCTGGGAACACTTCCAGCGCCGAACTAATATCGAACATAGGCGATAATTTTATGAGTAGCGTATTGCACTTTTCCAATAAAATGTCTCTTATCTCCAATAAATTTGGGCTACAAAGGCTTAGGTCGGCAGTTTTTTTGCCCTTTACGTCGCGGCGAGCAGGGTCTATGTAAATGCAGTCCACAGCAGGCATGGCTTTAAGAAACTCTACGCTTTCTGCATTGTTTACCTTTATGTTAAGACCTAAAACGCGGAAGTTGTGTTCGGCTATTTCGCAAAGTTCTGTATTTTGCTCCACATAGTCCACTTTTGAGAACTTTTTGCTTAGGAAAGAACAATCCACACCAAAGCCACCAGTAAGATCCACCATACTCTCGCCACTCACAAGAGAGGCTTTGTATAGAGCAGTGACCTCGGAAGAGCATTGCTCCAAAGAAATCTTTACAGGGAACAAAATAGACATATTCTCTGCCCAAGAAGGTAGTTTTGTGGCCATAGCCTTACGACCTTCTGTTTGTCTGGCAAGAAATATGTGGTTTTCTGTCATATTATTTTTTCCAGAAACTTGGAGTTAATAAGATAAGCACAGTGAATAGTTCCAAACGGCCTACAAGCATAAGGAATGACATAATCCATTTTGCAGCCATATTGAAGTGTGAGAAGTTGCCAGTGCCTATAGTGCCAATACTAGGACCAACGTTGCCCAGTGCAGATGCAGAAGCACCAAATGCGTCTTCAAAGTTTAGTCCAGTAGCGGTAAATAACACTGTACTAATAAGCACCATAATCATATACACTACCACAAATGCAAGTACGTTGTTTATGATATGAGGTTGAACTATTTGGTTGTTGTAGCGAACAGGAATAACAGCGTTTGGGTGAATTAAACGTTTAAATTCGTAGTAGCTATTCTTCATAAGAAGCACAATGCGCGCTATCTTAATACCACCAGAGGTAGAACCAGAAGATGCACCAAGAAGCATTACAATCCAAAGTAGGGTGAATACAAATGGTGGCCACATCATAAAGTCTGTGGTGATTTGACCAGTGGTTGTAATCATAGATACCACATAGAAAAGTGAATCTCTAATGGCGTTTTCCCAAGAGTATTCTATGTGATGAAGCATCAAACAACTAAATATTAATAGTGAGAATAACAGCACTATGAATATATATGATTTGAATTCTTCGTTGGAGAATATCTTCTTAAATTGTCCTTTAAATAGGTAGAAAAATAGTGTGAAGTTTGTACCGCCAAGGAACATAAACACAATAGTAATGTATTCCAAATATGGACTATTCCAGAATCCTAAACCGGCACCTTTGGTAGAGAAACCACCAGTGGAAAGAGTGGTGAGTGCGTGGCAAATGGCGTCGAAAACCTCCATACCGCCAAACCATAGGAAAAGGGCATTTAGGGCTGTTAAGCCTAGGTATGTGCCCCAGAAAACTTTGGCAGTGAAACTTATTTTTGAGTGAATTTTATCTTTTGTAGGGCCAGTTGCTTCTGCCGAGAATAAACTCATGTTTCCCTCGCTTATAAGAGGCAGAATGGCAAGTGAAAGCACCACAATACCCATACCTCCTAGCCATTGTTGTAGGCATCGCCATAGCATAAGGCCGTGAGGGAAGTTGTCTACATCTTCTATAATAGTGGCGCCAGTGGTACTAAAACCAGACATGGTTTCAAAGAATGCATCTGTAATTGTAGGAATATAACCACTCCAATACACAGGAAGCATACCAAAAATAGAAAAGATTACCCATACAAGTGCTACCACAAGGAAACCTTCTCTTTTATGCAGGTTACGATTGATTTTAGGTGTTGCAACAATGCCAGTAATCCCAAAGGTAAATGTAGTAATTGTTGCAAGTAAGGTATATCTCATGCTAGGCTCGTTGTAGTAATAACCAACGCCTGCAGAAATCAACATAAAAAAGCTCTCGATCAAGAGTAAGAAACTCATGATACGAACCACTAATTTAATGTCTATCGCTTTCATTTTATTTGAATAACTTTTCTACTTTTTTAATGGTATCTTCGCCACAGAACACTGTAACGCGGTCGCCATTTTGTATTTGTGTGTCGCCCACAGCCACAATGCCTTTACCATCGCGCACCAAACCGCCAATAGTAATATTTTGTGGAAGTTTTAAATCTTTAAGTGGAGCGGTGGTAATTTCAGAGTCTGATTCTGCAATAAGTTCCACTACAAGTACATCTACAAATGTAAGACATTTTACAGACACATTTCCGCCTAGGATAAGTTGGTAGATGTGGCTTGCAGCAATAATCTTTTTATTGATAATAGCACCAATATCAAGATTTTCAGCCATGGTAATGTAGTCCATATTTTCTACCTCTGCTATGGTGCGTTTAATGCCCATTTTTTTAGCAGAAAGGCAGGCAAGAATGTTTGTTTCAGAATTTTCGGTAAGAGCCACAAATGCATCAAACTCCTCAATATCTTCTTGTTTAAGCAGAGCCAAATCGCGACCATCTCCATTGATAACCAATGCGTTATCTACCTCCTCAAGGATTTTATAGCTCTTTTCTTTATCTTGTTCAATTACCTTAATATTCATTCTGTGAGATAGTTCTTTAATGGCCTTAAGACCAATGCGGCTACCTCCTAAGAACATAGTGCTGCCAATTTCAAAGTTCTCTTTACCAGACTGAATTCTTACTTCTTCTACGCCATCTTGTGTGGTAATGAAATATACAATATCACCTGCATAAATATGGTCTTTACCACTAGGGATAATAGTTCTATTTCCACGTTTAATGGCTACGATACGCACTTTTGTATTGTCAACAAATGCTTCAGAGAGTTGTTTTTTGCAAAGTGGAGAAGTGCTTCTTATTTTGGTAGCAAGCACCACAAGTGCACCATCTGAAAAATCTAGATATTGACGTACCCAACCTTTTTTAAGACCATTTACAATCTCGTCTGCAGCCAGCATTTCTGGGTAGATAAGAGAGTCGATACCCACAGATTTAAAGAATTCTCTGTTTTTAGGGTAAAGGTATTCTTGGTTGTCGATAAGTGCAAGTGTTTTTTGTGCACCCAAGTTGGTAGCAAGCACGCATGCAGTAAGGTTGGTGCTTTCGTATGGAGTAACTGCCACGAAAAGGTCGGCAGAAGGAACCTGTGCTTCTCTTAAACTTTTTAGGGAAGTAGGAGAGCCTATGACGGCTAAAATATCGTAGTTAGCCTCAAGAGCTTTAATTTTTTCTTTCTTTTGGTCTAAAAGAATAATCTCATGATTTTCTTTAGACAACATTTTGGCTAGGTGTGTGCCCACATCACCGGCACCGGCAATGACTATTTTCATAACTTAATAACTATATTGTTTGGCGCGAGCCATACTAAGTTTGTCGTCTTTATCTTTTAGCGATTGGCGCTTATCAAACTGTTTCTTACCTTTGGCAAGAGCAATTTTCAGCTTAGCAAGTCCACGTTCATTAATAAATAACAAAGTTGGTACTATAGTGAAACCTTTATCTTGTAATCCTTTTTGTAGTTTTGCAAGTTCTTTTTTAGACAGAAGAAGTTTTCTATCTCTATCGGCTTTATGATTGTTGTATGAGCCATAGAAGTATTCACTAATGTTCATACCCTTTACCCAAAGTTCACCATCTATAAACACACAAAAGGTATCTACCAAACTAGCCTTGCCAGCACGAATAGACTTTATCTCAGTGCCAGTAAGAACTATCCCAGCAATGTATGTGTCTAAGATTTCATAATCAAATGAAGCCTTTTTGTTTTTTATGTTTATCCCCGCACTCATGTCAATCCCGGCATTAAAATAGTTAATATTTTGCTTATTATGATAGGTGTTAATATCACAGAAATACCACTCACTGTGGTGAATACCACTCTATTGTCGTTTGGAACTTCTATAAAATGTTCGGTGCCTATCCAAGCAATGTAAAATGTGTAAATTAAAAATATCTTATAGAAGAAAACAAGGGTTAGGATAGGTTCTAATGCATAAATTAGGAATGGCAAACTATATAAAAGTGCCGTAAAATTAAAAACCTCACTTAGCCTTGCTTCTTTTTTTGTAAGATTTTCAAGTGTAAGTAAGTTTATGAAAGATGAAATATAAACAGAAATAAATAGCGAAAAGATAATGGTGATGCCAGATTTTATTCCTTGAAATAAATCCATATCTGTTTCCACAAAACTTACGCCAATAAAACGAACAAGACCTACAAAAAGAATACTTAAAATAGTGGCTTTAAAAATAGGTGTTTTTCTTCCTCCACTCAATCTTTTTAAGTGTTCCCAAGCTTTACTGGTGTTTATTAATAGTTCAGAAAAGCTTGCCCAGCAGATAATGAGTATTTTATCTTTCAAAACTGTAATTTTTTCTGGCAAAGATAACTCTTTTTATTTATTTATTTGTAACTTTGTCAATCAAATGCTAAATAATTTAAATATGTACGAAGCGCTATTAATAATTGCAACGATTGCGACGATTTTATTCTCGCTTAAGTTGTATTTCCCTTTTGCAGAAAAGAGGGGTATGCTTGCGGGGGTGAATCATCGTAGCTCTCATACGAAACCAGTTATAACAGGTGCAGGATTTATATTTTATATTTCGTACATCTTCTACATTATATCATTTGTAAACTCTACATGGGAAGCTCCTTGGGCTTTATTCCTAGGTATTTCTATGCTGGCAATAGTGAGTTTTATCGACGACCTTAAAGATCTTTGGTTCTTTATAAGACTTGTGGTGCAAGTATTGGCTGTTGCTCTAATGTTGTATCAAATCTACATTGACTTCTCTATGGAGCCATTAGCAATGAATGCTTCAATACTTATTATTCTGGCCATTGTGGGCATGATATTCTCTGTAGGTTTTGTAAATTTATACAACTTCATGGACGGCCTTAACGGCATGATGGCAGGTATTACTATTTCTGCGTTATCTATTTTTGGGCTAATAGACTTCTTTGTTGTTGACTTTGTTGACGACGCACTTTTAATATATACAGCAATTCCAACCCTTGTGTTTGCATTCTTCAATGCTAGACGCCAAGCAATATGCTTTGCAGGTGATGTGGGTGCCATTGTGCTAGGATTTGTGATGGTGTATATGCTACTTTCTCTTTTAATGCAAACAGGTAATATCGTTTACATTTTCATATTTGCATCGGTATATTTAGAAGCTGCAATGACAGTTCTCCAACGTCTGCTTGCAGGTCAAAATATCTTCAAACCTCATAGAATTCATTTGTTCCAACTTCTATGTAACGAACACAAACATCACCATGTGAAAATTTCTGGTTTCTATGCATTAAATCAGTTGGTTTTCGGTGCCATTATTGTTATAATGAACTACTATGAAATAAATGACTTACTACAAAACTTAACAGTTATAGGTCTATTCTCGGTAGAAACTGTTTTATACTTTATCTATAAGAGAAAACTTATGGGTGGTCACCTTATTGAAAACTTAAAAAATAAATAATATAAACTTATAAACAAACAAACTATGATTCCTCAAAAAATTGAACACCTTGGAATAGCAGTTCCAAGTATCGCAGAGGCACTTCCATACTACGAAGGAGTGCTAGGTATGACATGTTACGCAATTGAAGAAGTAGCTGACCAAAAAGTTAAAACAGCTTTCTTAAAAGTAGGTGAAGTAAAAATCGAACTTCTAGAACCAACTAGCCCAGAAAGTACAGTAGCTAAATTCATTGAGAAAAACGGTGGCCGTGGTGGTTTCCATCACATTGCTTACGCAGTAAACGACATCGAAGCTCGTCTTGCTGAAGTGGCTGAAAAAGGCGTACAACTAATCGACAAAACTCCACGTTCTGGTGCAGAAGGTATGACAATTGCATTCCTACACCCAAAATCTACAGCAGGTATCCTAACAGAATTCTGCGAAAAGAAATAAGACTTACATTTAATCATTAATAAAGATAATGGCAACAGATAAAATTCAAAACCTAATTGAGCTAAGAGAAAAAGCACGTTTAGGTGGAGGTCAAAAAAGAATTGACTCACAACATAGCAAAGGTAAACTTACCGCTCGTGAACGT
>CALDPN010000167.1 GCA_937911235.1 uncultured Bacteroidales bacterium | reverse complement strand
CCTGGGACCCCCTGCTCCCAAAGCAGGTGCGCTAACCGGACTGCGCTACATCCCGTGTTTTTCTCAATTGCGATGCAAAGATAGCACACTTTTTTGAATCCACCAAATAAACGAGAAGAAATTTTACAAAAAAGTGCATTTTTTATAAAAAATTCTATCTTACATACACTTCTAGCAGCTTTACCTTGTCATTTTCTGGTATTAGAGCCACCGGAAGGTCGCAAGCTGGGAATAAAATTGTTTCGCCTTTGCTAATATTTCCGTTACATTTTCTTTGTGAGGTAAACACTGCACTACCCTCTACGCACATAAATGCCACAAAAGAGTCTAATCCTTTATAATCAAACTTCACAAAAGTGTCTGCTGTAATCAAATTTATAGTAAAATAACCACATTCTTTTAGCTGAATAGGCTTACACATTCTATTCTTGTTGTATATGGTCTTATAATTTCTATAAACTTTATAATCTATAGACTCTAGCGCCTTGTCTAAATGCAGTTCACGTGGTTTTCCGTTTGTATCCACACGATTATAGTCGAACAAACGATATGTGGCATCTGAGGTTTGTTGAATTTCTGCTATCAACAGCCCTGCACCTATGGCATGCACCCTACCCGCTGGCAAGAAAAACGCATCGCCTGCCACCACTTCTTCTTTGTTTAGTAGTTCACAGACCTCACCTTGCTCCACAGCAGCGCGAAGTTCTTCTGCAGTGCAGTTCTTTTTAAGTCCTGCATAAAGCGAACTTCCCTCTTTGGCATCAATCACATACCAAAACTCTGTTTTACCATTGCTTTGGCGATGCTTACGAGCCATTTCATCGTCTGGATGCACTTGCACCGACAAATCGTCGCATGCGTCTATAAATTTAAAAAGCAAAGGAAACTGATTACCATAACGTTGGTAAACAGTCTCCCCTACAAAAATTTCTTTATATTTTTGTATAAGTTCTGTTAATGAAGTTCCTTTTAAATATCCATCTGACACCACAGACACATTGCCTTGCACGCCAGATATTTCCCAACTTTCACCTATTTTTTCTCCATTAGGCTCATTATCCTTTAAAGCAAGGATTTTGTCACCGCCCCAAATGGTGTTTTTGTAGATAGGCTCAAAACGTAGTGGATATAAAGGAGCTTTAACCATCTTACTTATACCTATTATTTAATCATATCAAATCCAGTGTAAGGTACAAGTGCCGCTGGAATGCGAATACCTTCTGGAGTTTGGTTGTTTTCTAGTAGCGCTGCTAAAATACGTGGAAGCGCTAGTGCACTACCATTTAATGTGTGACATAATTGTGTTTTCTTGTCGGCACCTTTATATCTACATTTCAAACGGTTTGCTTGATAGCTTTCAAAGTTTGAAACAGAACTTACTTCTAACCAACGTTTTTGTGCTTCTGAATATACTTCAAAGTCGAATGTGATGGCAGATGTGAAGCTCATATCGCCACCGCAAAGACGTAATATTCTATATGGAAGTTCTAGTTTTTTAACCAAGTTTTCTACGTGGTCGATCATTTCTTTTAAGCTTTCGTATGAATGCTCTGGAGTATCGATGCGCACAATTTCTATTTTAGAGAACTCGTGTAGGCGGTTTAAGCCACGCACATCTTTACCATACGAACCTGCTTCTCTACGGAAACATTGTGTGTATGCACAGTTTTTAATAGGAAGTTGGTTTTCGTTTAAGATAACGTCTCTATAAATGTTTGTTACTGGCACTTCTGCAGTTGGAATTAGATATAAATCATCTAAACCTACGTGATACATTTGACCTTCTTTGTCTGGAAGCTGACCTGTACCATAACCAGATGCTGCATTTACCACTGTAGGAGGCATAATTTCTTCGTAACCTGCATTACGTGCTTCGTCTAAGAAGAAATTGATAAGAGCGCGTTGAAGTCTTGCACCTTTACCTTTATATACAGGGAAACCTGCTCCAGAAATCTTCACACCTAGTTCAAAGTCTATTAAATCGTATTTTTTAGCTAGTTCCCAGTGTGGAAGTGCGTCTGCTGGAAGGTCTTCTAAATTTCCACCAGTTTTTTCTACCACATTGTCTTCTGCTGTGCGACCTTCTGGCACTTCGTTGTTTGGAAGGTTTGGAATAGTAAGCAGAATTTCTGTAATTTCTTTTTCTATAGCTTCAAGTTTTTCAGAAAGCACTTTGCTATCTTCTTTAAACTGAGCAACTTGTGCTTTAAGAGCATTAGCTTCTTCTGCTTTACCTTGTTTGAAGCATTCGCCCACTTGTTTTGAAGCTTGATTTATTTGAGACAAGATATTATCAAGACTACCTTGTGTTGCTTTTCTGTTTTTATCTAGTTCTACGATTTTTTCAATAGATTCTCTTCCATCAAAATATTTCTTAGAAAGTCTAAGAATTACTTCTTCTGTGTTTTCTGTAATATACTTTAGAGTTAACATAAGTTATTTTTTTTAAGACAAATGCAAATTTATAAATAAAATTAGGGGATACCAAATTTTTTATTGGTTATCCCCTAAAATTATGAGTTTTTTATTACGTATCGTAATATTTAAGCTTCTACTGCTTGTACAGAAACGAATGATTTGTTGTCTTTCTTTTTGCGGAATACAACAACACCATCGATTAAAGCAAATAGAGTGTGGTCTTTACCAATACCTACGTTTTCACCTGGATTGTGAACAGTACCACGTTGTCTTACGATAATGTTACCTGCTTTTGCAAATTGACCACCATAGATTTTTACACCAAGTCGTTTGCTTTCTGATTCACGGCCGTTCTTAGAACTACCGACACCTTTCTTATGTGCCATCTTTTTAGTCTCCTTTCTTTAATTAAGCGATAACATCTTTAATTACTAACTCTGTGAAGCTTTGACGGTGTCCATTTTTAACGCGGTAACCTTTTCTTCTTTTCTTTTTGAAAACGATTACTTTTTCGCCTTTAACGTGAGACACTACTTCAGCTACTACTTTAGCGCCTTCTACTACAGGAGCGCCAACTTTGATTTTTCCGTCAGCATCAACTAAAAGAACTTGTGTAAATTCTACATTTGCACCACGTTCTTCGTTTAGACGGTGAACATACAATTTTTGGTCTTTTTGAACCTTGAATTGTTGTCCAGCGATTTCAACAATTGCGTACATAATTATAAAAATTTATAAAATACCTTCCTAAGGTGCGAGGCTTTTGCCACGGCTTAAAACGAACCTTTTAGAAATACGGGCACAAAGATACAACTATTTTTTCACTCCACCAAGAAAATATCTTATGTTTTTTATTGATTATTAAGTCATTTCTCTATGCCTTAAACAACAACTCTTCAAAAAAATAGAGACTGATATTTCTATCAGCCTCTACTTTTAAATTATTATTCAGTAATCTTTACGATTATTTTACCATAATTTTTAGTGTAGCGTCTTCTACAGTTACTAGGTAGATACCTGCGTTACTTACTGCAATTGCAGTATCAACACCAGAGTATACAACACGTCCGTCAAGTGAGCGAACTGTGATTTCTCTACCTTCAGCATTGTCCACATAGATAACGCGAGCGTATGAGTAAACTTCAACACCTTGAGCAAATACATCTTCTACATCTACTGGAGTGGTATTACCATTGAAGTCATACATTGTTGCGTTTTTAGCAACGAAGTCTCCTGTTTGTACACCAGAGCCATTATTGAAGATTAATCCCCATTCTGTAGGTTGACCAATAGTTTTGTCGAAACAATATTTGTAGATATTATTACCTACAGATTCGCATGCAGAACCTGGCCATGCACCACATTCATCTACGTGAGTACCATTTGCATCTTTATACCATACATAGCAGTATACAGTTGACCAACCTTGATTGTTTTGGAAGAACACACATTGTTCACCAGCACCCATAGATGGAACTTCTGGAGTTGGAGTTGGATCTGGAGTTGGTGTTGGAGTAATTGTTCCTGCACCCTCACCTGCTTCACAATCACCTTCTGCAATAGTTTTAACTACACTACCACTATTATTATACATTGCACTCATCTTCAAGCTTGAAAGGTCAGCTGTTTGTTTACCACTACCATCATTGAAGATAAAGTTGTAACCAGTCAAATCAGAACTTAAGGTAATCTTGTAGTTGCCACCACCAAGGTTTGTCATTTTAGCACCTGGCCATGCACCTACAGCTGGTGTAGAACCTTGCCAAATGTAAATATTAATAGATTTACCCCAGTCTGATGGTTTTTGGAAGAATACTGCAAATTCACCTTTTGCCACACATGGATCGATAGCCACTTCTGGTTCTGAAGAACCACCACCTGCCACACCGCTTGCACCAGCTTCTTGTTTACCATCATAGCTAGGTTGAGCTGCAGTTACAGATTTAGGACCGTAGATATATTTACCATCTGTTGATTCTGCTTCTAATTTAACAAGAGAACCATCTGATTTACGGAAATTGATTTCAGGTGTGTCTCCTTTAGGTCCTTGAGGCCCTTGAGCACCAGTTCGCCGCACTTACAAAGCAGAATTTCTTTCATAATTTCACCTTAAAACATCTTTTTCGCATCGGCCAGCGCCGCCACAAAGGCGTCGATATCGGCCTCGGAAGTTTCGGGGCACAGGCTGACCCGCAGGGCGGCGTCGGCGTTCTTGCCCGACACTCGCATAGCGGTGAGCACATGGGACTTTTTGCCCCGGCTGCAGGCAGAGCCGCCCGACACATAGATACCCCGGTCGGACAGCACCCGGATGTAGACCTCCGAGCGGCCCACACAGGGGGACAGGTTGACGATATGGGGGGCGCAGTTTGCAGGGGTGTTGATCTTACAGCCCAGTTTTTCGGCCTCTGCGATCAATTGATCCCGCAAAGCGGTCATTTTTTCGCAGTTTTCCCTGAAATTGGCCATCCGCTCCCCTGCCGCGGCGGCAAAGGCCGCGATCTGGGGCATGGCCTCGGTGCCCGAGCGCAGGCCGTTTTCCTGATTGCCGCCAAAGATCAACGGCTGCAGCTGCAGGCCCTCCCGGATGGAGGCCAGGCAGTCCATGG
>CALDPN010000166.1 GCA_937911235.1 uncultured Bacteroidales bacterium | reverse complement strand
TACAGATCTCAGGTCGTTTGAATGGTGCTGAAATGGCTCGTTCAGAAATGTACAAAGAAGGAAGAACTCCTCTTCACACATTCCGCGCAGACATCGACTATGCACAATGCGAAGCTCTTACAAAAGTAGGTCTTATTGGTATTAAGGTTTGGATCTGCCGTGGCGAAGTTTACGGTAAAAAAGACCTTACTCCACAATACGCTGCTGCTAAAGAAAACCACGGTGCTGGTTTCAACCAAGGCAAGGGCTTTAAAAAGAGAAAAAAATAAACTGTTAATTCAAAGAAATTATGTTACAACCTAAGAAGACTAAGTTCAGAAGACCTCAGAAAGGTACTATGAAAGGCAATGCCGGTCGTGGTAACCAATTGGCCTTTGGATCTTTCGGGATAAAAGCTTTACAACCTAAATGGATAACTGGCCGTCAAATCGAGGCTGCTCGTATCGCGGTTACCAGATATATGCAACGTCAAGGTCAAGTGTGGGTACGTATATTCCCAGACAAACCAATCACTAAAAAACCAGCTGACGTGCGTATGGGTAAAGGTAAAGGTAACCCAGAAGGCTACGTAGCTCCTGTTACACCAGGACGTATGTTATTTGAAGTAGAAGGCGTTCCATTTGCAATCGCAAAAGAAGCATTACGTCTAGCTGCTCAAAAACTTCCAATCACAACAAAATTTGTTGTAAGAAGAGATTACGATTTTGAATCTGAAAACGCGTAAATAGTATGAAAACAGCAGAAATTACAAAATTATTAGACAAAGAGCTTATAGAAAGACTAGAAGCAGAAAAGGCGTCTTTATCAAAAATGAAATTGAGCCATGCTATTTCTCCGCTTGAAAATCCAGGCAAAATTCGTGAATCACGTAAAACTATCGCTCGCATCGAAACCGAGCTACGTAAAAGAGAAATAAACAAATAAATAAATGCAGTCTGATATGAGAAATCTAAGAAAAGAAAGACAAGGCATCGTATCGAGCAACAAGATGGATAAAACTATCACCGTTGCAGTTAAATGGAAAGAAAAACATCCAATTTACGGTAAATTCGTAAATAAAACTAAAAAATACCACGTTCACGACGAAAACAACGAATGCGGTATTGGCGATACGGTAAGAATAATGGAAACTCGTCCTTTAAGCAAACTTAAAAGATGGAGATTAGTAGAAATAATTGAAAAAGCTAAATAAGTATGATACAACAAGAATCAAGACTTACCGTAGCTGACAACAGTGGCGCAAAAGAAGTGCTTTGCATCCGTGTACTAGGTGGTACCGGCAAGCGCTATGCCACAGTAGGGGACATAATTGTTGTAGCAGTTAAATCGGTAATCCCTTCAAGTGATACAAAAAAAGGTGCTGTTTCAAAAGCAGTAGTAGTACGTACCAAAAAAGAAATTAGACGTGCTGACGGTTCTTATATTCGCTTCGATGACAATGCATGTGTATTGTTAAATGGCGCAGGCGAAATGAGAGGTAGCCGTATCTTCGGTCCAGTTGCCAGAGAATTACGTGCAACAAACATGAAGATTGTTTCATTAGCACCAGAAGTTCTTTAATTAAGTAAATTTGATAGAGAATGGCAAAATTACACATTAAAAAAGGTGACACCGTTTACGTAAACGCTGGTAAAGACAAAGGTACTGTTGCTCGCGTTTTAGAAGTGCAAGTTGAAAAACAACGCGCTATCGTAGAAGGTGTAAATATGGTTGCTAAACACACCAAGCCTAATGCAAAAAGTCCACAAGGTGGCATCGTGAAGAAAGAAGCATCTATTCATATTTCTAACCTAAACCCAGTAGACAAAAACAATAAACCTACTCGTGTTGGTCGTAAATTAGTAGATGGTAAATTAGTACGTTTCGCTAAAACTACAGGGGAGGAAATTAAATAATGAATACCGCTAGTTTAAAGAAAGAATATGCAGAGCGTATTGCTCCAGCTTTAATGAAGGAATTTGGTTATAAATCAACCATGCAAATTCCTGTGTTAGAAAAAATCGTTCTTAACCAAGGTTTAGGACAAGCTGTAGCTGACAAAAAAATCATCGAAATCGCTATCAACGAAATGACAGCAATTTCTGGTCAAAAAGCAGTTGCAACATATTCTAAAAAAGATATTTCTAACTTGATTTTTAGATTCTTTAATATGTTTATAATGTTCTTTTCCTCTTCCACTAGTTTCATTAACATACTCACTAGGTGAATCAACAGAAAAA
>CALDPN010000165.1 GCA_937911235.1 uncultured Bacteroidales bacterium | reverse complement strand
AAGCAAACACTTCAATTACTCTAAATCTTATATTTCTACTCATTTTAAGAAAATTACACATAAAACTCTTTTTAATTTCTTTTTATCGAATTCATCGGCAAATTCTACGCTATAGCGTTTGTAAATAGCGTTTGCACGAGGCACTAGGTTTGCGCATGTCCACCATAGGAAGATAGCACCAGCGTAAGACCAAGTAAGCACAGCAAAACCTGTCCATTCAAGGATTTCACCAAAGTAGTTTGCTGAGGTTACAAGTTTGTACACACCTTTTTTAGGAAGGTAGTGTTTTGTATCGCCAGGTTTGCGTAGGTGACGAATTACGTGGTCTGAATGTAGGTTGATAATGAAACCAATAAAGAAAATGCATGTACCAATGATGAATTGAGGAGTTGTTAGCCAATCTGGGGTGTACATTTCAGCAGGAGAAAGGTAGAAAATCCAATAACCTTGGATAGCACCGTTTATCATGTTGAAAATGAAACCCATCATCATGATTGCGATAGGCATTTTACTTTTACCTTTCAGAATACATGGGAAAATAAATGAACGTTGGAAGTAGTGTGTTTGGAAAATTAGGAACATTGCTAGAGGTGCCACTTCAAATGTTCTTTCACTCATTGCCCACAAATAAAGCATCACAAAGAACACTGGACATTCCATAATAACCCACGCCACTTTGTTGTTGATGGCAGGCCCCCATTTGTCGCTAATCATTTTTCCGTAACCAGCTTCCACGAAGTATAAGCTGACAAAAACTACTAGGCCAGTGATAGCCATAATAAGTAGTAAAAAATTAAATTGATCTAATGACATAATATATTATGTTTTAAAATTGCCATGCGATATTATCCACCCACACGGTGTTGCCCACGGTGCCAATAAATGCGCCTTGGTTGCCACTTGTAATCATAAGTATAATGTGAGTAGGTTCTTCGTCTTTCTCAGCCCAACCAATCTCTCTAATAAGTTCCATGTGGCCTTTGCTGTTCATAGCCTTGTATTGAAGGCCATCTTCGCCAGAAAGTGCCATGAAATCTTTGTAATATTCTGTGCCACTAATGTCGCCATAATGAATAGGGAAACTTGTAGCATTTTGCCATTCTGGTACGTTGTGGTCTAATTGATGACGCATAGTACCCACACGTTTAGCATAGATACGGCCTTTTTCGTCTTCCCAACGTTTTTGTAAATAAACGATAAATTCACCCTTGTCTTGGCGGTCTTTTAAGCGGTAAGAACCCACCCCAGGGTGTTTCATAACGTAGTTGTTAGAAGAAATTAAGCATTTATAGTCAAGAACTAATGCTTTTGGTTTCTTTGTGAAAGGAATACCCATTTCGATTTTTGCGTATGGGTCGTTTGTGTTTGTAATAGGCTCGTAGGTTTTGCCTAAGAAGAAACTACCAGATACTAGCACTTCCACGTTGATAATGCCTAGCACCTTCACGCTTTCCATTTTAGTATCTAAGCGAGCACATTTGCCACCTGTGCGCTCTTCTGGCACCACAGTGCAGCTGCCTTTGCTAATGCCAGCCACTTTAGCATACACGTTTGAAGAACTCCAGTCTGTTTCTGGTCCGTAAATGTATGGAATGTTGCCATCGATAAAGTTCTCTGGTCCAATCACATACACCATTCTTTCTTGACCACCAATAATGCCAGATTCGTAAATCTTTCTTGAGGTCCAAGTTTCAAAATCGCCAAATTTAATAGGTTCCACCACTTGTGCAACCGCCCCGCTTGATAATGCTATAAAAGTAAGAGCAATGAGTAAAAATTTCTTCATGATCTTTTTCTTATATAATAAGGTGCAAAGATACACAAAAGTTAGGAATTAGGAGTTAGGAGTTAGGAGTTTTTTTTAAAAATCATTAATGAGCCTCTAACCAGTTAGCTCCTACGCCGTAGTCTGCGATTAGTGGAACTCGCAGTTTATAAGCGTTTTGCATCTCCTCAATTACTATTTCTTTAACCTTTTCAAGCTCGCTTTCAAGCACATTGAAGTTGAGTTCGTCGTGCACTTGAAGTATCATTTGCGACTGGATATTTTCCTGTGTAAATCTGCGGTCGATATTTACCATGGCTATCTTGATAATGTCGGCTGCACTACCTTGAATAGGGGCATTCACAGCATTTCGTTCGGCAAATGCTCTCACCACGCTGTTTGCAGAGTTTATGTCCGAAAGGTATCTTTTTCTGCCAAAAATAGTTTCCACATAGCCGTTGTCTTTGGCTTTGTTTATGCTATTTGAAATGTATTCTTGCACCTGAGGATATGTCTTGAAGTAGCCTTCTATCAGGGTTTTAGCCTCTGTACGAGAAATGCCAAGTCTTTCACTCAGGCCAAAGGCAGAAATACCATAAATGATACCAAAGTTTGCAGTTTTAGCGTTGCGACGCATATCTTTTGTTACCTCAGATATTTCCACTCCGTATATTTTTGCTGAGGTGGCAGTGTGAATGTCCTCGCCAGCATTGAAGGCATTTACCATATTTTCGTCGCCACTTAAATGTGCCATAATGCGAAGCTCAATTTGTGAGTAGTCGGCAGAGAAGAATACGTGACCTTCGTCTGGAATAAATGCACGTCTTATTTCCTTGCCCATTTCGTCGCGGATAGGTATGTTTTGTAGGTTTGGATTACTTGAACTTAACCTACCTGTAGCCGTAACAGTCTGGTTATAAGAGGTATGTATCTTGCCAGTTTTTGCGTTTATCATTTCTGGCAGTGCTTCCACATATGTGCTTAAAAGTTTCTTTATACCTCTATATTCAAGTATTTTCTTCACAATAGGGTGCTTGCTAGATAGGCTCTCAAGCACTTCTTCCGAAGTTACATACTGCCCAGTTTTGGTTTTTTTAGCCTTTTCTACAATTTTAAGTTTGTCGAAAAGTATTTCACCCACTTGTTTGGCAGAGCTTAAGTTAAATTCCTCACCTGCCATTTCAATAGCCTCATTTTGTATGCTCAAAATCTCCTCTCTGAGTTTTTCTGCAGAAGCATTAAGTGCGGCAGAGTCTATTCTCACGCCATTTAGCTCCATTTTTGCAAGACACTTCATAAGAGGCATTTCAATATCGTAAAATAGGTGTTCAAGGCTTTCTTGCTGAAGTTTTTCAGCTAAAATTTTCCAAAGTCTAAAGGTGATATCTGCATCTTCTGCAGCATAATCGCACACCTTTTCTAGTGGCACTTCTTGTAGGGTAAGTTGCTTTTTACCCTTGCCACCCACTAAGTCTTCGTAGTGAATAGTTTGGTAGTCCAAATACACTTCTGCTAGGTAATCCATGCCGTGTTTTAGCTCTGGTTGAAGCAGGTAATGTGCTATCATACAGTCGCATAACTCACCTTTAAGGGCAATGCCGTTCACTGCAAGCACCATCAGGTCAAACTTCATATTTTGACCAATTTTTTTAGTATTTGGATTTTCAAAAATAGGTTTTAATGAATTTAGAACTTCTTCTTTATTTGCTTCGCTTACAGGCAAGTAATAAGCCTCAGACTCTTTCCAAGAGAAAGAAAGCCCTAAAAGCTTATCATTGTATATGTCTAAACCAGTAGTTTCGGTATCGAAACAGAATGTAGTTTGTGTGCTCAAATTACCGATGAAATCGGCAAAATTCACGTTTTCTACTAGTGTATATTTATGAGGAGTGTTTTGAATTGATTTTCCTTCAAAAACGGCGGTCTCATCGGCAGAAACTGCCATATTTTCTGCTTCGTCAAACATATCAAATAGTGATAGTTGCACAGGGCCAGTAGGTTTTTTACTAACCACGCCTGCAGAAACGCTAGCTGTGGCGCCTTCAGAATATTTAGTGATAAGTGACTTAAACTCAAGTTCTTGGAAAAGATTTAAAAGTTCTGCAGTATTTGGTTTCTTTACCACCAATTCTTCTTCGTTAAGCGAAATAGGAGTGTCTGTTTTGATGGTAGCCAAAAAGCGAGAAAACTTAATTTGCTCCACATTGCTTTCCACCTTGGCTTTAAGCGCACCCTTAAGAGACTCTGTGTTTGCAAGCAAGTTTTCAATGCTGCCAAATTCTTGTAGGAGTTTCACTGCAGTCTTTTCTCCCACGCCAGGGCAACCTGGAATATTATCACTGCTATCGCCCATCAGACCAAGCAAGTCTATTACTTGGCTTTGATTTTCAAGACCATATTTTGCTTTCACCTCTTCCACGCCAAGCACCTCGTAGCCACCAGAGTGTTTTGGACGATACATAAAAATATTCTCCTGAACAAGCTGTCCGTAGTCCTTGTCTGGGGTGAGCATATACACTGTAAACCCTTCTTTTGCAGCTTGTTTTGCAAGAGTACCTATTACGTCGTCAGCCTCATAGCCACTCACCTCGTAGATAGGAATATTATATGCCTTAAGCATTTGCTTGATATATGGCACAGCCTTTTTTATGTCCTCTGGAGTAGATTCTCTTTGAGCCTTGTATGCCTCAAAAGCCTCGTGGCGAAAAGTAGGTCCAGAAGGGTCGAAAGCCACCCCTAGGTGAGTAGGTTTTTCCCTTTTAAGAATATCTTCAAGGGTGTTTGCAAAGCCCAAAATGGCAGAAGTATTTAGCCCCTGAGAGTTAATTCTAGGGTTTTTAATAAAGGCAAAATATGCTCTATATATTAGTGCGTAAGCGTCGATAAAGAAGAGTCTTTTCATGTGTTTCTTTTTACAATCATAGGCAAAATTAATGAATTTATTCATAATTTTATTATATTTGTCACCTAATTAATCCAAAATTAGACAATGAAAAAGGACGAATCACATATAAAAAGCACAAGAATCAAGGATTATTATACCGACAAATGGAACATGATAAAGTCTGTTCTGTTCACCGCTATATTCTCTCTTGCATTCGTAAATCTTTACAAACCATTTGAGTCTGCACGTTGGGTAGACATTACAGAGGTGGGTTATTTTCTATATTCTTGCCTTTTTGTATTCGTAGGCATCTGCGTGATAGCTATTAGCCGTATACTTATGTATATTTTTGTGAAGAGAGTGTCAATGAGCTATCTTGAATATATGATATGGCTAGTGATGGAGGTGATTATCTTGTCTGGTTTCTACACTCTGTATGTAATTTGGATAAATCCAACATTAGAATTCTTTAAATACGACGACATTATCACGGTGTTTAAAGAAGTAAATATCAATACTTTCCTTGTGGTCTTTATTCCCTACTTGGTGTCTTGGTTATACATCAACAACATTAGCCTAAGGCAACGAGTTTTAGAGCTAGAAAGTAAAGGTCTTTCACAAGTGGGAGTAATAAATTTTACCGATGAAAAGGGCGAAAATAAGCTTTCACTATCTTCAAATAGTTTAATCTTTATTGAGTCGGCCGACAACTATGTGGAGATAAATTATATTAGTCAAAACAAACTAAATAAGTTCCTTCTTAGAAACTCTATGAAACGCATGGAAGAGATACTTACATCTTGCACCAATGTGTGTCGTTGTCATAGATCGTTTATAGTGAATATGGAGCACGTGAGTGCTATGCGTCGCAACGCAGACGAACTTGAAATAGAATTTAAGATTCCTGAAATAAAGAAAATTCCAATCTCTAAGACTTACGTAAAAAAAGTAAGCGAGATGTTTATGCATCTCGCTCCTAAACTTGTTGAAGAATCTTAAAATAAGATTATTTATATAAGTATCTCTTAATACTTTTCTTAGGTGTTTTAGCAAACTCTTCAGCCACAAGTTCAAAGTTGTTAATCTTACAGAAACGTGGGATTAGTTTGTTTACTTTAGCACAGTTCATTTCCATGATTTCTTCTGGAGTTTTGTCGGTTTCTTTCTTGATAGCTGCAGTATCAGCATATACAAGAGCCACTAGTTTATCTCCTCTGCTCACTACCACAGATTCAATCACGTATGGCATATTGTTTACCTTATCTTCAATTTCTTCTGGGTAAATGTTTTGACCATTACCACTTAGAATCATGTTTTTGTTTCTGCCACGGATAAAGATGTTGCCAGCAGCATCAATTACACCAAGGTCGCCAGTTTTCATCCAACCATCTTCCGTAAAGATAGCCTCGGTAGCGTTAGGGTTTTTGTAATAACCTTGCATTACACTTTCACCTTTCACCATGATTTCACCAACCACTTTTGCAGGGTTTTCAGAATCGATTCTCACCTCCATTCTTTCCACAATTTTACCGCAAGAACGTATTTTAAATGTGTCCCATGGAGTATATGCAATAAGAGGAGCACATTCTGTCATACCATAACCCACGCAGTATGGGAATTTGATTTGTTTTAGGCATTTTTCCACTTCGTGGTTTAGAGCAGCACCACCAATGATTAGATATTTTAGGTTGCCACCAAAGGCAGACATAAGTTTGTCGTAAACCTTTCTTCTAATAATTTTGTTGATGCCAGGTAGGTGCCATAGCACGCGTACAACAGGTTTGTGGATAGCAGGGAAAATAGATTTTTTAAAGATTTTTTCAATTACCAATGGCACGGTGAGCATCATGTAAGGGTGCACTTCTGATAAAGCCTTAAGTAGCACTTGAGGTGAAGGGGTACGATTCAAGAAGTAAACATGACACCCTCCAGCCAATTGGTATAAGAATTCAAATGTTAAACCAAACATGTGAGCAAGAGGAAGCATAGAAACCACGTTCCAGCCTGCTTGGTTTGGAATCCAGTCTTGTCCGAAAGTAACATTTGAGCTAATATTTCTATGTGTAAGCATCACACCTTTAGGGTCGCCAGTGCTACCAGATGTGTAGTTTATCACAGCAAGATCGTCCCAATTGTCTTGGTCGTAAGTAGTTTGTGTAGGGTCGAAACCATTTGGGTATGCAGCGTTGAAGAGTTTATCCCAACAGGCGTGAGCTTTTTTCACATCTGCATTTTTACCATATAGTAGGTCTAAATTGTTTTGGCAGATGATAGCATCCACTTGGTTTAGTTCTTCCACTTTAAGGTTTTTCCATATCACGTCGCCCACCATAAAAATACGAGCGTCTGAGTGTTTCACAAGAGCATAAATACTCTCAGGAGTGAAAGCATCTAGGATAGACACTGCCACAGCACCGTAACTTACAGTAGAAAGGAATGCAATGGCCCAGTGGCTACTATTTCTACCACAAAGAGCAACTTTATCACCTTTTTTAAGTCCGATTTCTTTAAATAAAACGTGCATGCGAGCAATTCTCTCCGCCATTTCACCGTATGTAAACTCGCCACCATCATCGTAGTCTGTCATTGCAGGCTCTTTGTAGTCGCGTCTGATGGTAGTTTGAAGGTAATCTAAAAAATGTCTATTAGGTCTCATAAATAATTATTTTAACGTGCCGCAAAATTACACTTACTCGCGTGTAATATCATAAAATCACGATAAAATGGGATATTTGAAGCAAATTATGGGGTGAAATCGCATATAGAGGGGTGAAAATAGTTAGGAGTGAGGAATTAGGAATTAGGAGTTCTAACTCGCGTAGCGAGTTTGGTCTTTTGTTATTTTTAATGATTATTGGCTGCACTCGGGATAACACAAGCAAGCTTGGTT
>CALDPN010000164.1 GCA_937911235.1 uncultured Bacteroidales bacterium | reverse complement strand
TTTGCCCATTCCTACGAATTGAGCTCCCTGACCTGGGAATACAAATGCTTTTTTCATAATTGTTCTTTATTATAACTTTATCATACAAAATTAAGGTAATTTTGCGGAAATACATTGTTTTTTTGTAAAATAGTGCATTTTTATGTAATTTTGCATTTATATGGCACTTATCAACGAGAATTATCTAAAACTTCCTGAGTATTATTTCTTTAATGAGATTCAACAAAAGGTTAATGCTCACAAGATTATCAATCCTAAAGCTAACGTGATTAGTTTGGGGTTGGGCGACGTTTCTCGTCCTATTCCTGCGTCTGCCTTAACGGCAATGAAGAGTGCTGTGGAAGAACTTTCCGATGCTAAAACCTTTAAAGGCTATGGTCCTGAAACAGGTTATAGTTTCCTTAAAAACTGTATTATTAAGCACGACTATGCTCCTCGCGGAGTAACTCTTAGTGCCGATGAAATTTTTATTAGCGACGGTTCTAAGTCTGACGTGGGCAACATTGGCCACATTTTTGGTAGAGATAATATTATTGGTATTACCGACCCTGTTTATCCTGTATACGAAAATGCGGCAATAATGGGCGGACGTTCTGGTTACCTTACCGACAACAACCTTTGGAGTAATATTGTTTACATTCCATGCTCTGCAAAAAGTGATTTCGTACCAGAACTGCCAAAGGAAAAGGTAGACATTATTTACCTTTGCTATCCAAACAACCCTACTGGCATTGCCCTAAACAAAGCAGAACTTAAAAAATGGGTGGACTACGCACTTGAAAATCATGCGATTATCATCTACGACGGTGCATATTTTTCATACATCACAGAGAAGAATGTTCCCCACTCTATCTATGAGATTAAGGGTGCAAAAAAATGTGCCATTGAGATTAGAAGTTATTCAAAAACTGCAGGTTTCACTGGTCTAAGATGCTCATACACAGTGGTTCCTCACGAAATTATTGGTTTCACCCTTTATGGCAACGCCATAGAGGTAAACAAACTTTGGTGGCAACGCAACACCACATATTATAATGGTACTTCATACGTTATTCAAAAAGGAGCAGAAGCGCTTTACTCACCAGAGGGCATGCAAGAGGTGAAAGAAATGGTTTCTTATTACCTAACCAATGCCAAAATAATAAGAGAAGAGCTTACAAAATGTGGCTTCACCGTGTATGGTGGCGTAAACTCTCCTCACGTGTGGGTAAAAACTCCTCACCACACCACTTCATGGAAATTTTTCCAAGAACTCCTTTACGATATAAACGTGGTATGCACCCCAGGTGCCGGCTTTGGCCAAATGGGTGAAGGCTACTTCCGCCTAACCGGCTTCAACTCCCGCGAGAATACAATTGAAGCGATGCAACGCATCAGCAACTGGATATAAAAAAAACTAACATTTTTCAATGTTAGTTTTTTTTATATTTTCACTCATAGAGAGTGATTTACTTAATCTCCCATGTTTCGTTAGTTTCTAGTAACTCATCAAAATTATGATAATTTTTCTTTGTGGTTACTTCTTCTACTTGAGCGTAAACTGCGTCGTTGTAGGTAGGAGCATCTACGTCGCGGATAACACCTAGAGCTACTGGGAAGTCTGGACCTTCCATAAGAGCAAGTTTAAGTTGAAGTGTGTTGTCCATGCAGTGAGCGTCGTGAACAAGGATATCTTTTTCGGTGATACCGTTTTCACCTATTTTCACTACTTTAAGACCAAAACCTTCTTGCATAAGACCTAGTTCGCGGTTTTCACCGAAAATCATTGGTTTGCCGTGTTCTAGATAGATTGCATTTTTGCTACGAAGTTCTGCTGTGGCAAGGCTGTCGTGTGTACCGTTGTTGAAGATAACACAGTTTTGAAGAACTTCTACTACAGAAGCACCTTTGTGACGAGCAGCTTTTACTAGCACATCTTCAGAACCTTTTAGGTCTACAGCTACGCAACGAGCAAAGAAACGACCACGAGCACCGAAGCAAAGTTCTGCTGGGCGGAATGGGTCTTCTACAGTACCGTATGGAGAAGATTTACTTACGAAACCACGAGCAGATGTAGGTGAATATTGACCTTTTGTTAGACCGTAGATACGGTTGTTTAGAAGAATCATATT
This sequence comes from uncultured Bacteroidales bacterium, assembly GCA_937911235.1. GTDB lineage: Bacteria > Bacteroidota > Bacteroidia > Bacteroidales > Paludibacteraceae > Enterocola. The sequence goes on along the minus strand of CALDPN010000164.1, from coordinate 4,139 downwards.
AAGGTCGATATTTCTACGAAGTGCGTGAATAAAGTGGTTACCACCAATAGCTAAGCCGTCGCCGTCACCAGAGATTTGCCATACAGTAAGTTCTGGATTTGCTACTTTCACACCTGTAGCAATAGCAGCTGCACGACCGTGAATTGTGTGCATACCGTATGTGTTCATATAATAAGGTAGACGTGAAGAACAGCCGATACCTGAAATAACTGCGATTTCGTGTGGAGGTACACCTAGTGTAGCCATGGCTTTGTGTAAAGAATTAAGTAGCGCATGGTCACCACAACCTGGACACCAACGAGGTTGTCCTGCTTTATAATCTTTTGCTGTATATTCTGACATAACTTAAGCTTTTAATAGGTTTGTAAATGCTTCAACTAGTTCGTTAACCACAAATGGTTGACCTTTAACTTGGTTGAATTGGTTAAAATGAACACCTTCTACTTTAGAACGTAAATACATTGCGAACTGACCCATATTTTGTTCTGCCACAACTACTTTTTTGTATTTACGAAGCACTTCTTCTGTATTTTTTGGAAGTGGGTTGATGTAAGTGAAGTGAGTTAGAGCAACTTTGTTGCCTGCTTTGTTCATTTCATCTACTGCTGAACGTAAGTGACCGTATGTGCCACCGAAACCAACTACAAGAAGATCTGCATCTTCTGCACCTTCTACTTCTACGTCAGGAACTGGAATTTTGTTCACTTTTTCTTGACGAAGGATAGTCATTAGGTGGTGATTTTCTGGTTCTGTAGAAATAGCACCTGTTTCGTTGCTCTTTTCTAGACCACCAATACGGTGAGCGAAACCTTCTGTACCAGGAAGAGCCCAGTAGCGAGCACCTGTTTCTTCGTTACGCATAAATGGAGTCCATTTACCTGCCATATCAGCTGTAACGTATGGAGGAGTAATAGTTGGATAATCTTCAAGTGAAGGAAGTTTCCAAGCTGCTGAACCATTTGCAATGAACGCGTCTGTAAGAAGAACTACAGGAGTCATGTGTTCTACTGCAATTTTACAAGCCATAAATGCAGAATCGAAGCAGTCTGCTGGAGATTTAGCTGCGATTACTGGCATTGGGCTTTCGCCGTTACGGCCATAAAGAGCTTGAAGAAGGTCTGTTTGTTCAGACTTGGTAGGAAGACCTGTTGAAGGACCACCACGTTGTACGTCGATTACTACCAAAGGCAACTCGGCCATAACAGCCAAGCCGATAGCCTCACTTTTTAAACAAACACCAGGACCTGAGGTAGATGTAATTGCTAATGCACCTGCAAATGCAGCACCTACTGCTGAAGCACAACCAGCGATTTCGTCTTCTGCTTGTACTGTAACAACGCCTAGTGATTTGTGTTTAGATAGTTCGTGAAGAACATCTGTGGCAGGAGTAATAGGATATGAACCTAAATATAAACGTAGGCCAGATTTTTCTGCTGCAGCGATAAAGCCGTATGAAGTAGCTTTATTACCGTTGATATCCATATATTTACCTGGAGCTTTAGTAGCTTTGCTATCTACTGTGTAAGTAGTGCTTACTGAAGCGTGAATATTGTGACCATAGTCGTAACCAGCATTTAAAACTTTAATGTTTGCTGCTGCGATTTCTGGTTTTTTAGCAAATTTTTCACGTAGCATTTCTTCTGCGCTTGCTAGGTTTCTGTTGAACAGCCAACATACAAGACCTAGGGCAAACATGTTTTTGCAACGTAAAATTGATTTATTGTCAAGACCTGAATCTTTAAGAGCTTCTTTACACATACTTGAAATAGGAGCTTCAACTACGTCGTTTTTAATTCCTAGTTCTTCGAATGGATTGTTTGTAGCAAAAAGAGCTTTTTTAAGATCTGATTCTTGGAATGAATCTGTGTCTACAATAATTATAGAACGTGGTGAACAAAATTTGTATTGAGTTTTAAGAGCAGCAGGGTTCATTGCAATTAAAACATCACATTTGTCACCAGGGGTTAATACTTTGTCTGAACCAATGTGTACTTGGAAACCAGATACACCTGTTAATGTACCTTGTGGAGCACGAATGTCTGCAGGGAAATCTGGGAAAGTACTAATGTCGTTTCCGGCAGTAGCAGAAATGGTAGAAAATATATTACCAGCAAGCTGCATACCGTCACCTGAGTCGCCACTAAAGCGGACTGTTACATCTTCCAACGCTTCTATTTTCATCTGTTATAATTATTAATGATTATTATTCTTAAATTTGTACTCTATGAAGTTACAAAACTAATAAAAAAAATAAAAATATGCAAAATTTTTGCAGTATTATTCATATTTCCTGCAAATTCTTTGCATATTCGTAGTATATTCAATGAATAAGTTACAATTATGTTACATTATTGTAACTCCTAACCCTAACTCCTAACTTCTCACTTGCCAATTCGTATCCTTCGTTGTAAAGTTCCACAAGTTTATTCACATCCTTCTCTATCCTACTCACCTTGAGTGGCTTTTGTGGGCGAATAACAAGTGCCACACCCCTTGCCTCTAACTCATCAATCAAATCTAAGGTCCTATTATAACTTACAGCCCTATTATTTATTGCTTCTTGAAGTTTTGGAAATTTCTTGTAAAAATACTTTACAAGTGGGTTTGTTTTTTCGTCTTTTCTATAATCTTTGTTGCGAGTGAGCACAATTACAAATTTCTTAAAACCCTCACTCATAGCATACTGCACCGGAATAGAGTCAGACACGCCACCATCGAGCATTGGAATGCCATCTATTTCTACCATAGGCGCCGCAAACGGCAAACTGCTCGAGGCTTTCACAATTTCAATCACTCTTTTAGCATCGGATTTTTCTTCCATATAACATGCCTCGCCCGTTAGGCAGTTGGTGGTAACCATCACAAATCTTTCTTTGCGAGCGAAAAACGTATCATAATCGTATGGGCAAATTCTCTCTGGGAAATCCTCGAAAAGAAGTTTAAAATCCATTATATTACGCTGAGTAAGAAGATATTTCAGCCCCACGTATCTATATTCTTCGTAAAGGTCAATATTGCTTCTGCGCGCCCTGCCGCGTTGTTTCGACATATACGAAAGCCCATTACATGCACCAGCACTCACTCCCACTGTAAATGGAAAATCTACACCTTGGTCTAAAAAATAATCTAGCACACCACTTGTAAAAGTACCTCTCATGCCGCCACCTTCTAGGATTAGCGCAGTGTTTTCGTCTATAATAAAGCCTTTACTCATGTTTGTAATTTCTTTTCTCGCCTGCAAAATTAATTAAAAATTTCATTACCTTTGCCATCGCTATGAAAAAGATATTCACACTTCTACTTTGCCTTACATTATCTTTTAGTGCTTTCGCACAACTAAAAAAGATTCGTCTTGGCAACAATAGTAACCAACATATTAGCCTTGGAGTTGGTGCTTCTTATCCTGTGTTCGACCTTCCTGGCAATATTGGCGGCGCAGCAAACCTTTCTTATACCTATTATTTTATGCCTCAACTTGGTCTTCGTGGCGAGGCTAGTTATGCATATTTAAGATATAATAATGGTGTAGATGATGCAGTACACGCAGGAGATGTTAGTGCACAAGTGGTGTATAACTACTTCATAGACAAAGGACAACGTAGAGAAAACAATATGGGTAGTTTTGTGCCAGAGAGAGCATATCTGTTTGGCGGTGTGGGATGTTTCTTATATGACGCACACGCCACAGGCAAAGATGTAGGTATTCACGCAAGTTTCCCTATCGGCACAGGTGTAGCATGGAGTGTGGGTAGCGATTGGGCTATAGGCCTAGATGCCACATGGCGTTTTACCCTTACAGACGACATCGATGCCATAGTGCCAGAAAAGTTTATGCCAGACTGCTACGCAACAGTTTGTCTTTCTGTTACTTACAAAATTCCAAAACAATGGGTTGGCAGCACAAAAACTCACATCCACACAAAGAAGAATAAGAGGTGCGACCCTAGAAGAGGGTGCGACTTTACGTTTGATTGATATTAATTTCATCAAACCTACCCCACATAAAACAAGAAAAACTAAAAATTGTTATTAACAAAGGTGTAAAAATAAAAATTTGAAATATTTAAATGAATTATATGTTATTTATTTAGATATAAGCAAATATTTTTATAATTGTAGTATTAAAAAAGGTATTAAAT
>CALDPN010000163.1 GCA_937911235.1 uncultured Bacteroidales bacterium | reverse complement strand
AAGAATGTCTAAAAAATCGAAAATCAAGTGTAAAACGGCTTTTAGACACATTACTCGAAGCCCACGCAAGATATTTTACAGCACTTGCCGAATGTCAGAAATATGAACGACAAATTGAGAGGGCAAAAAAGCTAGGAAAAGACGGGTTTGATAGTGAAAGGTTTAAAGATGAGTCGTAGTTTAGATTTTACAGCTTGTATAAAACAAGATGAGTGTCCTGTCAAGGACTGTTGGCGAAAGCTGACAAAAGAAGAAAAAGACTGGTTAGAAAAGACACCAAACAGAATGTATTATGCCGATTTTTCAAACGAATGTGAAAAATTAAAGGAGCTAAAAGATGAATGAAAAAGTAATCTATGATTCTCTTGAGTGTATATTAAAATGCCTGCATTACATAATCAGAGGTCAGCTATCAGATAAAGAACTTCAGCAAGCTGTCATACTATATATAGAATCCACAGTAAAGAAAATCAACGAGGTGCAAGATGACTAACTTAACCGAGAAATGGGACAAAGGCAAACTGCCTGAGGGCGATTATTATATCAAAAGGAGAAATGGCAGTACGCTCTATGACAACATTGATTCTCACGGTGTGTGGCGTAACAGCATTGATGAAGATATTATCGAAGTCCTTGCCGAAGTGCCGAGTTATGAGGAATGGGAAAAATTAAATTGGTATGCTGGAAATGGTGTAGAAGAAAATGCCGAACTTAAAGAACGTCTTAAAAAGACACAAGAGCTTGAACTTGAATTAAGGAAAGAAAACACCAAACTCAAAACCGAAAACAAGTGGTATTCTGAACAGCTTAATGAGGCTGTGAAAGAAGTAGGACAGCTCAAAGAATTACTGAAAGAAGCTAACAACTGGCTAAAGGCTTATTATGCCTATGAACAGAGTGATTTTGTTCGTGAGCAGGTCAAACAATGCTTGACCAAGACAAAACAAGTATTAGGAGAAGAATAGATGTTATGGCTGATAGGAATTGGGTTGTTAGGTGTTGTGTTTTTTGAACTAGCTTTAATTAACCTTTTAAAAGAAACAATTTTTAAGGAGAATAATGATGGGAAAAACGACTGAAGAACTAACCATTGAAAATGAGAATTTGAAGCAAGGGAATATTAAAGTTTGGGAACAGCTTGAAAAATCAACTGAAATCTTATCTCATCATGAAGCTTACATTTCACTACTTGAGGAAGAAAACACCAAGCTCAAGGAGCTGCTGAAAGAGTGCAGAGAAGTAATAAAAAACGTGGATACATATTATGGGAATTACGATTCAACAAATGGCTATTTAGTTATTAACAAAATCGCCCAAGTATTAGGAGAAGAATAATGGATAGATTCAAGTTTAGGATTTGGGATAAAGAAAGTCAAAAATACCACAATGGAATGGAAGTATTTGATTATATGCGAGGTGTATTAAGTCCTGACAAATATGTTATGGAGCAGTCAACAGGCTTAAAGGATAAGAATGGAAAGCTGATTTATGAAAATGACTTGATTAAATGCCCTAATGGTATTTACAGAATTGCGGTAGATGATTTTGGGTTGAGGACAGCAATATATAACAACAATCCTTTTGAAGATGTTGTAGAATGGAGTGATATTGTTAAAGAATATGCTTTAAATCAAGAAAATGTAAAATTAGAGATATTAGGTAATATCCACGAGAACGCTGATTTGTTAGGAGAAGAATAATGGATAGATTTAAGTTTAGAGTTTGGGATTCAAGCGCAAATGCTTATGTTCCAAGAAGTCAATTTATTTTATTATCAGACGGAACGCTTATCCAAGAAATCGGTGGCGAAGAAGTTATATGGGAATCGACACAACCTGAATTTTGCACAGGCATAAAGGATAAGAACGGCAAGCTGATTTACGAGGGGGACGAATTAAAGGACTGGAAAAACAATAACTTTGTAATCGCTTTCGATGAGGAATATGCCCAATTTGTTGCAAAAGATGAGAGAGGCTGGGTATCCCCTATTGAACGTGATATTTTAGATGACTGCGAGATTATCGGTAACATTCACACAAACCCTGATTTGCTAGGAGCAGAATAGATGATTGATTTAGAAAAAATGGCAAAAGAACACGAAAAGCTGTTTCCAAACGCAACACTTGAGAGCCAAGTATGGAAACTAGAAGAAGAAATTGCAGAATATCAGAAAGCAAATGGTTTTGAAGACGGTCTGAAAGAAATGGCTGATATTGTTATTGTTTGTGGCGGTCTGTACAGATGGTGTCCACTATTAGCAGAAGCTATATATTGTGGGGCTTCGGAAGATACATTGTATTACTGGGAAGACGAACTTGAGGAAGAAGTCAACCGCAAGTGGCAGATTAACCTCAAACGCAAATGGGAATGGAACGGAAAAACTTATCATCACGTGGAGAACACCGAGAAATGACAGATAAAACACAAAGACCACCAAATTACTATTCTGACATCGACAAGTATGGTAAATTTGGCGAAGATGTGTTCTTATCAAAATATAAAAATCTTAAAATAACCGATGTTAGAGACGATAAAAGATACCAACAGAATGATATTGATTTCATTATAACAAAGGATAAAAATTATTATGTAGAAGTTAAAACCGATACAGTAGCATATAAGACTGGCAACCTTGCTTTTGAAGTTATATCTCACGGTGCTTGCGGTTGGTCTGTGGTAACGAAAGCAGACTTCGTGTATATGGTACTTGCAGACGATGACCTCAATTACATATCATCTTTTTGGATAGATATGAAAAAATGGAAGGAGTATTGTTCAAATAGGAAAACACCAAAAAAACTTAATGCTATTATATCGGAAAACATTGTTGATTTATTGTGTAAAATTTCTGACCTTAAAAAATATGGAGTGATACGATGAAGTGTAAATATTGTGGCAACGAAATAACCAACCCTAAAAGAACTGTTTTTTGTAGTCCCGATTGTGGTTATAACTATAATGCAGATGTATATAAATTAAAAAACTTCATCAAAACGTTCTGTCGAAGATATAACTTTGATGTTAAAAATGCCGATAAGATAATCTCTGCAAAAATACGATTTTTCCACAATGGAGACATCAAGCGTTGTCCCTGTGATGGTAATAACCCTGATAGATATTGTGGCTCCCCGTTGTGTATGCACGATATTTTAGAATACGGTCATTGCCACTGTTCACTATTTTGGAGGAAAGATGAATAAATACCACAACCTAAGAACATATACGGAAGAGGGTAAATTTGACTCCAGATACGAGCTAAAGGTTTGGAACGAGCTAAAACTTCTGGAGCAAGCCCACGTTATATCTGACCTACAAAGACAAGTCCCATTTGAGCTTATACCCACAATCAATACTTCAGCTGGAACACTGTCAAAGATTAGATACATTGCTGACTTTGTTTATAAAGAGGGTAATCAATGGTGTATTTATGAATCAAAAGGATATAAAACCGGGGAATATAATTTAAAAAAAAGGCTTTTGATTAATAAATATGTAATAAACGGAGACTATGTGTTTATAGAATGTAGCAAAAACAAAAAAACTATTTACCAAAAATAAGAAACCGATTATATTAATAAATAGCACTAGGGTAGCTCCCGAAAAGCGAAAAGCCTATCGCCTGTGCTACTTTATCCAATAGGCAGTTTTATAAGGGCTAATAAAATGGCAGAAGCATTAGATTTATCTGGAAAGAGATTCGATTTTTTAATAGTTGTTGGGTTGCACCACATAGAGAAAGAATATGACAAAAATAGGGATAGATATATAAATAAAAAATTCTGGTTATGTAGG
>CALDPN010000162.1 GCA_937911235.1 uncultured Bacteroidales bacterium | reverse complement strand
TTCCATGTTTATAGTCAGCAGTAGTACGATAATGGTCAAAATTTATATTCACCATATCAATAAGCATTGGTTTCTCAACATCAGAACCATTGCCGTTAGGATTAAAGAATACAAATGGAATATAGTCCAATACACCATTTGCACCTCTAGGGATAATTACACTTTGATTGTTATCTTCATCAATTATTATTTGCTTATATTGGTTATCTTCCAAAACTAAACAACGATATCTGGTACGCTCTTGCGAGGTTAAAGTCTCATAGCTAAAGTCGTTATATTTTTCACGCAACTTAACGAAAATAAGTTTTCTAATACCACCAACCTCATCTTCATACCAATCAAGAATATCTTCTGCTTTATACATCTTTAAATAGACAGAAAGCCCAGAAGCTGTAAATTCAGCCTCTGTCATAGATTGAGTATCTACATTAGGAAAATCAACAAGAACACCGTTATGCCCAACAAGAATTGCCTCTCTAGCAACCTCTTGAGCAAACTGTTTATAATCAACCAATGCAACTTTAGCAGAAGCTGTAACGTTTTTACTCCATTCCTTTAAATAATCAGGAATGTTTTCTACCATGTTGTTTTTAAACATAGTCCCTACAAGAGCATCTACTGTGCGTTGTGTAGCCCCAAAAAAAGTAGCTCTCATCAAACGGCTTTGATAAAGTTCTTTTTCTTCTAAGGATGAAAGCTTAGGAAGATAAAGTTCCCCTTGTTCATGAACTTTTTCCTGTCCAGCGTAAGCATCTCTGCATTTACGCCACAAAGGATAATACTTTATGTATTGAAGATTAGTAGTCTCAGTGTCAATCATATTAATTTCTCTTTGTACAAATTTAGCTCTATAATAGCTTAGATATTGACTATTAACAAAATTTTGACAAAATGACTGTAAATCAAAACATAACAGATGGCTTAATCAAACATCAAACACATTTTGCACGACTTTCCAAATCCGAAGCCAAAAAAGCTTTACGAATATTTAAAAAATATAATATAAAATTTCTTGGAGAGCTAAAAGGTATTAAATCTGCAAAGAAAAAATCAGATATAAAAAAACTATTAAAAGAGATTAGAACAATAGATGAAGACCTTTTCCAAGAACTACTAGAATATTCTAACGAAAGATTATCCGCAGTATATGCGGAGGAAATAGCTTTTATCTCCGCATTGCATCAAAAAGCATTAAAAAAAGAGTTTCCTAAAACAACTTTTGAGTTTCAAACCCCAAGAGAAAAAAACTTTTATGAAGATGAAGTGATGATTGGGGAACACGCAAAAATCATAGGTGGCAAATTAGTAGTAGATGGCGTTACTTTTTCATCAATGCTTTTGGCATTACAAGATTCGACATATAAAAAACTTGAACAAAAAATAAACTACGCCTTTTCATCTGGAGAAGGATATGCGTATCTTGAACAAGAACTAGGAGAAACACCTGAAGAATTTATTCAGTCTACTCAAAAACAATACTCTAATATTTTTGTAGCAGCATTACTGGCTGTAGAAGACGAAGCGAACAATGACTTCCAGCAAGAAAATAAAAATGCATTTCCATTTGGATATTATGTAGCCGTGCTAGATAATAAAACAACACCCGTGTGTATGAGTTTACATGGTAACAGATATCCAATTAATGAAGGGCCTAGACCTCCACAACATTATAATTGTCGCTCTCAATTTATTATGGAAGTTGATTTAGATGATGAATTAGGACATCTTTATCCATATAATATAATCAAAGAGAAAATGGGACATGTTAAAGTATATAAAGATTTTGATGAATTTCTAAGACAACAGCCAACTAGCTTTTTAGAAGAGATACTAGGTTTCAATAGAGCTAGATTATACAAAGAAAACAAATTACCAATAAAAAGCTATATAGACATTAATGATAATCGCTTTTACACCTTAGAAGAAATGAATAAAAAAAATAAAAAAATCTTTGAAGAATTACAATAGGTTATTTTCACGTCATCATTAAACTGCGATATAATAACACTGGTCTTCGAGGACTGGGTGCAGTTTTTCTCCTTTCTGCACTCTTTTTTTATTCTTCATCAACAAATAACTGATTAAGTTCAAACCACTCTTGAGAAAATTCCACCCCATGTTGTAGCCATAGATTATGTTCTGTTCCACTTAATTCTTCGTACAATGAACACAAATTTTCAAATTCCTCAATACAACTTTCAAGCACAATAAGGAAATGTCCTGCTTGGGCTTTTAGTGACTGATTGTTTCGTAATACTTTAAATCCTAATTCAATAAAACTTGATAGATTAGAAATATTTCTACGTAACTTATCTAACTCTTGTCCCATGTTTCCTCCTTAAATTCTAACTCTGATAGGGTTTCCGTAACGGTCACACAAACGTGACGAAGTTAATCCAACATAATTACCTTTTGGATATTTACCATATCGTAATATCTCATATAATGCTCCGGTACTACGTTTTGCTAATTTACATTTACGAGACCGAAACAATTCTTTTAATTCTTTTTTTGTTAAATAATAATATCTAAAACCTTTAAGTTGAATTACGTCTAATATCTCAAAAGGATAGTCCCCTTTGTTTCTTTCTCTAAAGAATACAGCAACATTAGCGAACTTATCTTTTTTTTCTCTTCGTAAAAGATTACTTAACCATGGCCAAACATCCCCCTCAACAGGTTCACTGTCCTTAGTAAACTGAACATCATCATTCTCTAACATTGCAAAATATACTGGAGTTTCTGTATCATGTTCAACCATGTCAAATTTTAATTTTACAATGGACTGGAAATCAGTCGATTCTATATCGGTAAATTCAACTTTATTGTACAACATCTGTAATTACCTCCACATGATGATATTTTCCATTTTCAAAAACCCAAATACGTTTTTTGTTTATTTCAAGCTTTTCATGTACTAATTGTTCTATCTTAACATACATTTCAGGAGCGTGTGACTGTATATCGTATTCAATATTAGCAAATACAGTTGCTCCAATCTGACTGTTATATCTTTTATCTAAAACATAAGAAACGATTAAAACATCAACAGTTTCTTCCAGAAAAGCATCAACTCCCTCTTCTGTTGCTGTTTCAAGTTCCTTTAGTTCTTCTTCTAGTTTTAAGAGTTGAGATTCAAAAGTACATTTATCTTCTTCAAATGTTTCTGTGTGCCACTCTAACACTTCATCAAATATCTTTTGCCAAATATGAGGCATAGTTTTCTCCTTTTTTTTATTTTGACGTATCACATAAAATGAAAAAATAAAAAATTTATTTTGACAAACAAAAAAAATAGTGTTAATGTCTGTTTGCTCTTGTTAATTGAGCAAGAGGTCTAAGACGAATATCTGAATGTCTTAGCGGTATGTCTAACAGATATAGGAGCACCACCGTTAGCATACTAGAAGGTGCATATTCTGCCTTTTAATTAAGGTGCATGCAGGTCTCTTAAATGAGATAAATCTTGTCGATTGCTGTCAAGTCTGCAAGTGGTGGTTACCACCGAGAGTAGCAGCTCCGAGCTAATAGGGGCTAGATATAATATATTAGCGACGCACTGATAAAGCGTGACAAAGACGAGGCTTGACAGACCTCGTCTTTTCTATTTTGCGCCAAATTCGATTCGTGCGGCTTGTGTTTCTTTTGGTCCCAACAACTTATATAAAATCTCATCATACAAGTCATCACCATCACATTTTTCAGCATCCTCAATTTTATTTTCATCTCTTTCTCTAGAAGCAAATTCTGTGATTTTGGAGATTAAAGGAACTTTAAAACCTTCCAAACG
>CALDPN010000161.1 GCA_937911235.1 uncultured Bacteroidales bacterium | reverse complement strand
TACCTTTTATATATTAATCGATCTATTTTAAACTATGAGCAAGTTATTTACTGAATATAAATTAGGTCCTATTACACTAAAGAACCGTACCATAAGAAGTGCGGCGTTTGAAAATATGTGTTATGGCAACAAGCCTTCACAAGACCTATTCGACTATCACACTAGCGTGGCAAAAGGTGGCGTGGCAATGACTACTATTGCATACTGCGCTGTGGACCGTTCTGGTGTATCATTTGATGGTCAACTTTACATCTACGACGAAATCAAAGAAGACCTTAAAAAACTTACCGATGCTCTACACGCAGAAGGTTGTAAAGCAAGCATTCAGCTAGGTCACTGTGGCAACATGACACACCGTGCCACATGTAAATGTATGCCAGTGGGTCCTACCTTTGGTTTCAACCTATACTCTCCTACTTTTTATCGTAAACTGAAAAAAGAAGAGATTCAAAATATCGTTCGCAAATTTGGCGAAGCAGTAGATTTCTGTAGAGAATGCGGATTTGACTGCGTAGAAATTCATGCTGGTCACGCATATCTTATTTCTCAATTCTTAAACCCAAGCCTAAACCGCCGTAAAGACGAATATGGTGGTAGCCTTGAAAACAGAATGAGATTTATGAACGAGGTGCTTACAGAAGTAATGAAACACGCAAAAGACGATATGGCTGTGGTAGTGAAAACCAATATGCACGACGGCTACAAAGGAGGTGTTTCTATGGAAGAAGGCATCGAGATAGCTAGAAATATTTGGAGCCACGGTGTACACGGCATCATCCTTTCTGCTGGTACAGTGAGCCGCACTCCAATGCTTATTTTAGGTGGTGCTATGCCACATAAGACACTTGCTCACTATATGGATACTCGCAAATTCTGGTGGTTGAAAATGGGTCTTGCCATTGCTGGTAAGATTGTAATTCCTCCAACAGATTATCGTAAACTTTACTTCCTAGATTGGGCAAAAGAGTTTAAAAAAGCCCTTCCAGAAGCAAACTTTATCTATGTAGGTGGTGTAGAATCTCGTGCTACAGCAGAAACTGTACTAAACGAAGGCTTTGAACTATTCCAAATAGGACACGTGCTTATCGAAGACCCTGCGTTTGTAAACCACATGAAAGAAGGTGGCGCAGACTACTGCTCACAATGTAAACGTAGCAACTACTGCGTGGGTCGTATGTACACACTAGATATGAAATGTCATAAATGTGTAGAAAATCTACCTAAAAAAATACAAAAAGAAATCGCGAAGGCTGAAGCAAAAAACCTAAAAACTAATAAATAATTTTTATGTACGCATTAGTAACTGGTGCAAGCTCTGGTATTGGTTTGCAATATGCAACCGTGCTTGCAGAAAAATATAAAAAAGACTTAGTACTAGTAAGTAACCAAGAAAAAGAACTTCAAGAAGTAGCAAAAGACATTGAGGCGAAATATGGTGTAAAAGTGGTAACTCTTTACAAAGACCTTTCTACAGAAACTGCACCACAAGAAGTTTATGATTTCTGCAAAGAAAACAATCTTGAAATCGAAATCTTAATAAACAATGCTGGTGTATTCTACTTCAACGACCTTACTTTAACATCTGAAGCACGCATCAACTTAATGCTTCACCTACACATACGCACAGTAACTCAAATGTGCCGTCTTTTCGGTATGGATATGCGCTCACGTGGCAAAGGTTATATCCTAAATATGAGTTCTATGAGTGCTTGGATGACTATGCCAGGTATCCAATGCTACAATGCTTCTAAGTCTTATATCTTGAACTTCAGCCGCTCTATGTGGTATGAGATGAAGCCTCACGGCGTGATTGTTACCGCAATCTGCCCTGGTGCTGTGGATACTGGTCTTTATGGTCTTGCAGATAATCTACGCCGTCTTGCTGTGGCACTTCACGTGAGCATCCCTCCTAAAAAACTTGCTCAAAAAGCGCTTAAGAAGATGTTTAAAGGCAAAAAACAATATATGCCTGGAACTATAAATCACTTATTCGTTCCTATTATGAAACACCTGCCAGACTGGTTTGTTTTCTTCGCAATGAAAAAAATTAGCTGTTTCCAAAAATAAAAATAATGAGAGGCATTATCTTACTTATAGCATTTATACTATTTGGAATAATTATTTTTCTTCTAAATAAGTTTGCTCGTCCTAAAAAGGCGGCAAAACAAGAGGAAACTGCACCTACTGAGACTGCTGCAGAGAAAGTGGAAGAAGCCCCAAAGGCAGAAGAAGAGGAATATGAAAGGCCAGATGGTTGTTGTGGTGCCCACGAGGTGGGTGAAAACGAGAGCCTACTTGCCACAAATGCAAAAATCATCTATTTCGACGACGAAGAACTAGATGCATTTAAAGATAGAGAGCCTGAATCATATACCGACGAGGAAATTGCTCAGTTTGACGAAGTGTTTATGACTCTAAGAGAAAACGAGCTTGTAGATTGGCTAAAAAGCCTTCAACTACGCCACGTACCTCTGCCAGAGTGCATAAAAGAACAAGCTTTAATGATAATATCAGAACGCAGAAACAACCCTGCAAACGAATAATACTATGCAAGAATACTTAGCCAAAACCCTTCAAGGACTAGAGGGTGTATTAGCCGACGAACTTAGAGCACTAGGTGCTAAAGATATTGAAATTCAACGCAGAGCCGTAAGTTTCAAAGGTGATAAAAAAACACTTTACAAGGCTAATTTTTGGCTTCGTACTGCACTTCGCATTCTTAAACCTGTGGCTGTTTTTGAGGTAAAAAGCCCAGACGATGTTTACACTGCTATTAAAAAACTAAAACTTGAAGAGTTTATCACAGCAGATAAAACATTTTCTATAGACACTACCCTATATTCTGAACAAATAAACCACTCTCGCTACGTAACCTACAAAGCAAAAGACGCTATCGTAGATTATTTTACAGAAAAATATGGCAAACGTCCTTCTGTGAGCGTGTCAAATCCTGATATTTATTTCAACCTACATATTTCTCACACCACTTGTACCCTATCGCTAGATAGTTCTGGCGCCCCACTTTTCAAACGCGGCTACAGAGTGGCACAAACAGAAGCTCCTATCAATGAGGTGCTTGCTGCGGGTATGATTATGCTCACAGGCTGGAACGGCGAGTGTGACTTCATCGACCCTATGTGCGGTTCGGGGACTATAC
>CALDPN010000160.1 GCA_937911235.1 uncultured Bacteroidales bacterium | reverse complement strand
ATCAAAAAAAGTAACTTCGTAAATATTAAGCAATTTAATTAATACATTATGGCTATTATAAAAAGAAACCGTATTCTTCGCCCATCGAGCAGAGAACCACAATCAACATACAAAATTGATACAAGCAAAGTAGGAATTAACGACACTCTTTACGTAACAATAACGCATGAGGATAATGCAGAATTCAAAAAAGTGTACATCTTTGATGGTAAAGACCTTGTTGATAAAAACTCAATACATTTTTCTTACGATGAAGAATGTATTAAATGGTTAGATAATTTAATCTACAACGAGGTAGACACCATTGATAAAGAAGAAGAAAGAGATGATGTACAGCCTATAAAAAGGAGAAAACCTACAAAGAAGTCTTTTATGTGTCCGCATTGTGGTTGCGAGAACAAATTATATGAAGACCATATCAAATATAGATATTTAAATTGCGGCTGGTGTAATAATACAATAGAAAATCCATTTTATAAAAAAACTATAATGGATTTAGCCAAAGACAACTGGTGGAAAATTGCTATTACAATTTTCATATTCACAACTTACATAATTGGTGCTAACACAGACCCTAATTCAATATCAACACCGATTGAGAACAGTGAGTGGGACGGTTCTGTTGCACAAGTAAAACAATATTTGAAAAGAAACTTGAAAGACCCAGACAGTTATGAAGGAATAGAATGGAGTAAAGTCACAAAAGTTGGTAACCAATATAAAGTAAGACATAAATATAGAGCAAAAAATTCTTTCGGAGGATATGTAATAGAAGAATTTATATTTACCTTAAATGAAGACGGCAATGTTATTAGCAAAAAAAATCTTTTAGATTAGAATAACACAAAAAGGATGTATCAAGGTAGTCATTTATAGGATTACTTTGATACATTTTAATTTAATACAAAATTCAGGGCGTTGAGGTTATTTTGCTATTTGATACCACCACCTGCCTTGGTAAGGCTCGCCCTTTATAGCGTGAACAAGGAACACAATCACAGTTTTTATATGTAATTGCTAAAAAGTAGCATTTTTATTTGTGGGTATTAAAAATGATACCTATATTCGCAGTAATAAAACTATATACAATATGCCTGAAATTTTTAGATTTTACGGATTTTCATTTTTCTTTTATAGTAGAGAGCATGAGCCATTGCACGTTCACGTAGAAGGTAACGACGGCATGGCAAAGTTTGATTTAGTTGAAAATGAATTTGTATTAAGAACTGCTTATAATATTAAAAGCAATGACCTTAAGAAGATTAAAGAGGTTATTGACTATAATCAGGACATTATAATCAAGCATTGGATTAAGTATTTTGGAAAGGAGGAATAAAGATATGAAGATTGTTAGAGTCTGGTTTGACAAGGATTATGTCTATGGAGTAGATAATAATGGCAAAGAGTATCGCCAATCCTTGCTATGGTATCCGCATTTGCTGTCTGCAAATGAAGAAGAACGTATGAAATACACTATTGGCCTTGATGGCATTCATTGGAGAGAGCTTGATGAAGATATAAGTTTTGAAAGTTTTGAGTATGAAGATGCAGAACCAACACCTTTGCAAAAATTCTTTTTGACTCATAAGGAACTAAACATTGCAGAGTTTGCAAAACTTATAAATATAAATGCATCATTATTGAGGAATTATATAAACGGTTTCAAGAAACCTTCAAAAGAGCGTGAAGAACAAATTTTGAAAGAGATACACAAGATTGGAGCTGGATATATGGAAGTTGTTTTTTAATATTGAGCAACAAAGCAGGGCTGTATATTATGAGCAAAAAGAATGAAATTTATGATGTTAGCGCCGAACTCGCAAAGAAACTTGGAGAGATTGGCACTCAAAGTCGTGCAGAGGCTACAGCAAAGGCTTGGGAAGAATACAATGCGCAGATTCTACTGGATGCTCGTAAAAACGCACGTTTGACACAAGCAGAACTTGCAGAGCGTATTGGTGCAGACAAAGGTTATATATCACGCATTGAACGAGGCATAACAGTTCCCACAGTTGCAACCCTTTATAAGATTGCAGCAGCAATGGGATTGACTGTTGAGTTGAAGCCTATTTGATAGAAGCATTTTTCAGAGGTCATCACGAACTTTCTTAAAAGTTTTCATATCGTAACCCTGTGCTTTCAAGTAATGAACGAAATCTACTACTTTTAGAAAATCTCTTTTAAAGTTGGCTGTGCCGACAATTTCTCGCCATGGCAAAGTACAAGCAAGCTTGCCTTTGCTCATTTGGCTTGACGAAAAGTTGGCTTCGCCGACAATTTCTCGCCATGGCAAAGTACAAGCAAGCTTGCCTTTGCTCATTTGGCTTGACGAAAAGTTGGCTTCGCCGACAATTTCTCGCCATGGCAAAGTACAAGCAAGCTTGCCTTTGCTCATTTGGCTTGACGAAAAGTTGGCTTCGCCGACAATTTCTCGCCATGGCAAAGTACAAGCAAGCTTGCCTTTGCTCATTTGG
>CALDPN010000159.1 GCA_937911235.1 uncultured Bacteroidales bacterium | reverse complement strand
CGGTATGCCGTTGATCCAGTTCGTGGAAGGCGAAGCTGCTGAATTCCCAGCTATCAACGTAGGTGTTATCCTCTCAGGTGGTCAGGCTCCTGGTGGTCACAACGTAATCTCTGGTCTTTTCGACGGTATCAAGAAGTTGAACGCTGATAGCAAGCTCTATGGCTTCATCCTTGGTCCTGGCGGTTTGGTAGACCACAACTACAAGGAATTGACTGCTGAAATCATCGACGAATACCGCAACACTGGTGGTTTCGATATCATCGGTTCTGGTCGTACAAAACTAGAAGAAACTGCACAATTCGACAAAGGTATTGAAATCTGCAACGAACTTGGTATCAAAGCGTTAATCATCATCGGTGGTGACGACTCAAATACTAACGCTTGCGTGCTTGCAGAATACTACCTACAAAAAAATACAGGTATTCAAGTAATTGGCTGTCCTAAAACTATCGACGGTGACTTGAAAAACAATATGATTGAAACTTCTTTCGGTTTCGATACTGCTTGTAAAGTATATTCAGAAGTTATCGGTAACATTATGCGTGACGCTAACTCTGCTAAAAAATACTGGCACTTTATTAAACTTATGGGTCGTTCTGCTTCTCACATCGCTCTAGAATGCGCTCTTCAAACTCAACCAAACATCTGTATTGTTTCAGAAGAAGTTGAAGCTAAAAAAATGACTCTAGGTGCAATCGTAGACGACATCGCTAACGCAGTTGCTGCTCGTGCTGCTCAAGGTAACAACTTCGGTGTTATCCTTATCCCAGAAGGTCTTATCGAATTCATTCCAGAAATGAAAGTTCTTATCGCAGAACTAAACGACCTACTTGCTCACGAATCAAATGTTGCTAAAGCTCTAGAAGGTTTAACAGCTACTTCTGCTGCTGTTTACGCTTCTCTTCCAGAAGCTATCGCTAAACAATTAACTCTAGACCGCGACCCTCACGGTAACGTACAAGTTTCTCTAATCGAAACTGAAAAACTTCTTATCGAGATGGTTAAAACTCGCCTAGCTGCTATGAAAGCTGAAGGTAAATTCGTAGGTAAATTCTCTGGTTTAGGTCACTTCTTCGGTTACGAAGGTCGTTGTGCAGCTCCTTCAAACTTCGACGCAGACTACTGCTACTCTCTAGGTTTCAACGCTGCTCAACTTATCGCTGCTGGTAAAACTGGTTATATGTCATTAATCCGCAATACTACTGCTCCTGCAGAAGAATGGATTGCTGGTGGTGTTCCTGTAACAATGATGATGAACATGGAACGTCGTCACGGTGAAATGAAACCTGTAATTCGCAAAGCTTTAGTAGAACTAGAAGGTGCTCCATTCAAAGAGCTTGCTAAAAACCGTGCTACTTGGGCTATCGAAACAGCATACGTTTACCCAGGTCCAATCCAATACTTCGGTCCATCTGAAGTTTGTGATCAGCCTACAAAAACTCTTCAACTAGAACAAGCTTAATAAAAACTCTTATTTGAGAACTACATAAAAAAATCTGACGCTTAGGCGCCAGATTTTTTGTTTTATGTTTGTGTTGCTTAAAAATTCGATATTGCGATGAGCGGAAAAAGATTTTATGCAATTATTTACG
Source organism: uncultured Bacteroidales bacterium (assembly GCA_937911235.1). Lineage (GTDB taxonomy): Bacteria > Bacteroidota > Bacteroidia > Bacteroidales > Paludibacteraceae > Enterocola. The sequence continues at coordinate 36,105 of CALDPN010000159.1, read as the reverse complement.
TTAAGCAAAAGCGTTGTCTGAACGAAGTGAGTTTAGCTTTTGTAGTAAATAATAAATAAAATCCCGTGAAGAGCTCTACTCGATATTTTTAAGAAACACAATAAATATATTTACTTAACCGGATTCAGTTGTATTCCTCTTGCTCTTGGGTGAGAGTAGAATACCTTCATAAGTTTGTCTGCGTGAGCTTTAGGGAAGTCGAAGAAGGTGAATTTTGAGGTAATGTCAATATTGCCTATTTCAATACTGCGGTCGTTTAGCAGTTCATTTATCATTCCTAAAAATCTGCGTGGATCCATTTTATCTTTTTTGCCACGATTAATTTTTAGTCTTATCATGCCTTCTCTCTTGCCCTTACGCATTTCGCGGCGAGAAAGTTTTTCTTCTTCTTGCTTTTTAGCCTCGCGTCTGTTTTCTTTTATCTCTCTGCGTACAAGTGCGTTTAGGTCTTGAGCATTTTGATAATATTCAAGGATAGGGTTGAATGCAAGTGACACAAAACGAGAAATCACTTCTTCTTTGTCCATATCTTTTAGTTGTTCGTAGATGTCTGGAAGGAATTTGTGAAGTTTCTCATTCTTTTCTACGGTTTGCATTTTGTCTACCATATACATAAGTTGACGTTGGCAAACAGCCATACCAGTAGGAATTTCCATTTGAGAAAATGTTCTTTTAATCTCTTTTTCGATAGATTTGATAGACATTTTTTCTCTTGGAGTAACAATGGCAATAGACACACCAGATTTGTTGATACGACCAGTTCTACCACTACGGTGAGTATAGGTTTCTTTGTCGTCTGGAAGCACATAGTGCACCACATGGCTTAGGTCATTTACGTCAAGACCACGTGCTGCCACATCGGTAGCAACCAGTATTTGTAGGTGTTTAATTCTGAATTTGTTCATTACGGCGTCGCGTTGCACTTGCGAAAGGTCGCCATGAAGTGCGTCTGCGTTGTAGCCATCTACCATAAGTTTTTCTGCCACATCTTTAGTTTCTTGACGTGTTCTACAGAAAACTATACCATAAATATCTGGGTTGTAGTCGAGAATGCGTTTAAGTACATCGTATCTGTGAGTGCTTTTTGTAAGTACATAGTAGTGCTCCACATTTTTTGCAGCTTCGCCACGTTGACCTACAGAAATTTCTATAGGATTTTTCATGTAGCGTTTAGCAATATTTGCTATTTCTTTTGGCATAGTAGCAGAGAAGAGTAGGGTGCGACGGTCTTCTGGAGTAGATGAAAGAATGTTTGTAATATCATCTAGGAAGCCCATGTTTAGCATCTCGTCTGCTTCGTCTAGTACTAGATATTTAATGCGAGAAAGATCTACTTTACCTCTTTCTTTTAAGTCGATAAGACGACCTGGTGTGGCTACTAAAATATGTGGAGTGCGGTCTAGCTCTTTTAGTTGTTTTCTTATGTCTTCGCCACCATAAACTGCCACTATGCGAATGTCTTCCATCATGCTGCTGTAGCGTTTAAGTTCAGTGGCAATTTGTACACAAAGCTCACGAGTTGGAGCAAGCACAAGTCCTTGAATGTATTTTTCTTTTGGTTCGGCTAGGTGGATAAGTGGCAGGCCAAATGCTGCTGTTTTACCAGTGCCTGTTTGTGCAAGACCTACAATATCAGAATCATTATTTAATAAATAAGGTATTACTTGCTCTTGAATAGGAGATGGAGTTTCAAATCCCAATTTACTTATACTTTCTAAAATACTCTCCTTAAGTCCTAAATCTTTAAATGTCATATATTATTGTTTTTGTTTTTTTGCCTTTTTCTCTTGTTTTTTACGCTCTTTTTCAGCTTTTTGTTTTGCAACGTATTCTTGGTGTCGGCGCTCTCTATCTGCTTTCAGAATTTCTTTGTTTATACGTTCTTGCTCTTTTCTTGCTTTTTCTGCTTCTTTTTCTTTTTTAGCAAGAGCTTTTTCCTCAGGAGTTTTCTTGCGGAATACTTCTTTATAGTATTTGCCTAGGTTTTCCCAAGTATCAAAATCTTCGCGATACATTATACCCAATCCTTGTGTGTAAAGCGCAGTAGAATAAAGTCTGTCATTGGTTTTGTTGTATGCTTTAAGACGCAGACGACCAGATTTAATAAGTTTGTATTCTAGGTCGAAGTCGCCAATAAAGTCTTCGTTGCCATATTGACTTCTATAACCCACATTACCATTTAGTATAAGTCTATTGTCTAGGAAGTTTGTTGAAATATTCACAGCAAACTGTCTGTTGTCTAGGTCTGTATCTGAGTTGTCTATATAGTTTAGGCCTAAATTCACATTATTACTAATTTGGCTTAGCCAATAGTTGATTTGGCTAGAAATAGTAGCAGTAGCAAATGAAGCAGCTGTAGAAGCCAACTGACTAGAATATGTGGCATTTTGTGTCACAGAAGGATTGTAGAATCTACCTGTAAGTAGTAGGAATACCATCTGTTGACTCATCATGTCGTCGGTATTAATAGCAGCTTTCACCAAGCGTTGTACTTCTTCTTCCGCTGTTGGTAGTTGAATATCAAACTTGATAATAGGTTGTAGAAGTGGGCCTGTAATATTTGCAATACAATCCACTTTTACAATATTACTATTTAGATATGAGGTGACGCTACTTTCCAAAAGGTCTGATAGGGCAGCTGTTGTTTGGTATTTAGCGTTGATATTCATATTACAGTGGGTCATAGGGTCGCCATCGAATGAGATGCTACTTTCTTTATCTACTTCAAATCTCTTTCGTAGTGCACCTTGTAGTGAGAAGTTGTATTCACCTTCTGTAATTTTATAGTTGCCGTAAATTTTCACATTTACGTTGTTGTCAATTTCTATCTGTAGGTTGCCATTGCCACGAGCCTTAATAACGTCGTCGCTAGTATGGCTATCCATAATAATTTGTGCCTCTAAATCTGGAGTGGCCTCTACATTTAGTTTTACATTTAGTTTAGAAGTAACGCTTTCTAGAATTCTCTTTCTACGTTTTTTCTTTTTCTCTTCATTTGCATTTTCACCTTTTCTTGGTGACACGTATGTAATAAACTGGTTGTCTGTAGCAGAAGAGTAACTATCAATAGGTATAGCAAAATAACTATTCTTCTCTGGTTTGGCTATTACGTCTATATTTACAGAGTTCATATCGCCACTCACCATAGCCTTACCGGTGGCAAAGAATCTACCATAAAAGTCTGGACTATCAACTTCAGTGGTGTTGAATGCTAGTATATTATTTACGTCGATGTCTATCTTATAGTCGAAGTCTCTAAATAAGTGGTGCTTTATTACACCATTAACCAAACCTTTGTTGCCGTATCTATCTTTTATTTCTATATTGTCTAAGAAGAATGCATCTTTATGTATTTTAACGGTGTCAGAAAAATAGAACTCAGACTTTAAGAAGTCTATAGAAAGCATAGCGTCTTTAGCATAGCCTTCGCCCCAAATTTCTATTTCTTCAAGCGGTCCACCTATGTAAAGTTTACCAGAGACAGTAGCTCTAAGGTCGTTTGCAAAACTACTTAGATATGGTTTGATAAATCCTAGTTGAAGATTGTTTATGTCTATATCAAGAAGCATTTCGTTTCTCACGATAGAAATAAAACCATTTACCTCTGAGGTGTCTTTTGCTGCATTTTCTACCAAACCATGAATGTCTATTTGTTCTTTGTCGTGGTTGTATTTTGCAGTAGCAGCTACTACATCACCAAGTGCATAGTCGTTTAAACCAAATCCTTTACATGTTACTTTGGCATTTAGGATAGGTTTTTTAAGTACGTTCCCTGCAAGCACATCGCCAGTTACAATACCCAGAAGTTTAATATCTGGCATATATAAAACCTCACTTAAATATTTTAAGTCGATGCGTTTGACCGACACGTGAATAAGGTCTGCTTCTCTATCTTTGCTAGAGACACCGTCTATTCTTAAGTGTTGTTCTGGGCCATCAAATCTTACACTATCTACTTTAAGTAGGTTGTCGTTGAAGTGGATACTACCTTCTCTTACATTCCAAAGCGAGTCGGCAAGTATCATGGTACTTGGAAGTATGTTGCAGTCTAGGTTGATGTTTTGACCTTCTAAAACCTCATTGAAATTTATTTTGGTTTTAATTTCTCCAGATATTTCTTTTTCTACGCTGTTTTCCCACAAGAGACTTAAATTAACATCGTTGTTGCCAATGTTTGTATTTAAGTTTATTTCTGTGGTGTCAATCCAGTTTTGAGATATAGCACCCACATTCAAGTTTATCCTTTCGGTGAAGTTATGAAGGTGGATATTTAGGCTGTCGATGCTAGATTTGCCTAAGTCTATATTGTTTGAATAAACATTTAACTCAATTTTGTCTATTTCGTCGTCGAAGAAAGCATTAATGTGTGTGGTGTCGTCGATACTCATATTTTGAGCAAAGAAATAGCTATAGTCACTAAGTGGCATAATGTCTGCATGTAGATTGAAGTTGTTTCCGCCTTCTTTCTTTTCTGTTTTTAATGCAGGGATATTAGTTAATTCTTTGCTTAGTATGTATTTTATATTGTTTACAAGGGTATTGAAGTCTATTTTACCTTCTAAATCCATTGTAGCAAAATCTGAGTCCAACATCATCCTTTTCCCATCTTCTGTGTTTTCTGCAAAAAGAATAATATTTTCAGGATTCATCTTTATGTTGTCGTTGTACAAACTAATAGAGTCTAGAGAAAAATAGCCCTCTATATCGTTTAATGTTTTTAGTTTTAGTTGACTCTGAATGTTTGTAGAGAATTTAAAGGTAGGGAATACGTCGATAAGTTTCATTGCAGCAAGGCAAACAGTGTCAACCTTACCGTTTAAATTCATTGTATATGTGGCATCTTTAGCTTTTGCAATGTCAACTGAGAAGTCTATATTACCGTTGCTTGGGTCTTTATACTTAATTTCTGCGTTGATATTTTCTTCGCTAAACTTACTATCTAAAATAATATTGTCGAACTCGTATTTTTTGTAGTCGAATGATGAAATTTCACCATGTACATGTCCAGAAAGAGGGGCGTTTGCCAACTTTTGGCCATCAAAGATTACATCTAAGTGAATGTCATTGAAATCAGTAGATTTATTTAGGATTTTACTTAGATTTACATCTTCTGTGGCAATCTTACCATTAAACTTCCAGTCGTTAGTTTTGATATTGTAGTTTATCTTAAGGTCTGTGTTAATTTTGCCTGCATCAGTTTTTAGACTACCAAATGCCACTATATCAGAGAAGAAACCCACAATGTTTCCAGTAAAGTTAAATGTGCCTAAGTTTCTAACTTCCTCTGGAAGTATAAATGGTTTTTGTGTGATGTCTGAAATAAGTTTCTCAATATCTTGTGTTTTACTGCTTATTTGTTGGATATTTGTGAAGATATAAGTGTCTTCTGCCTTGTTTATACCATCAATTTCTGCATTAAGTTTTACTAAAGTGTTTTTACGATACTCTGCCTTGAAACCATGTAGTTTTATATTGTTGTTGTAAAAACTTACCTTACCATTTGCTTTTAATGGCTGGTCGAAATTCTTAAGTTGAGGCACTAATGCAGATAAATCCTTACCTAGAATCTCTGCTTTTTTAAGGTTGAAGGTGGCTTTAACACGTTTTTGTAATAGTTCTTTGTCAAAAACTTGTTGAAGACTATCGTATGATAGCGATAGTTCATCTACTACAACACTAGAATGTGGAAGTTTTAGTTTAAATGGTTTTATGTAGGTTTCTTTTTTGCCTATGCCAAAGTTGAAATTGATATCGTCTATTTTTAAACCATTGCTTTCTAGTGCTGAAAAGTGTATTAATTCTGCCTGTAGGCTATCCTTTGTGGCATAATTAACTACGATATGAGTGTTGAAGTCTGAAATTTTAAAGTGAGCAGGGTCGAAGCCTTCGGAATGTTTTATATCAACATTATCAAACCAAAATTCACCTTCACTTATTTGAAGAGATTTAAGTTCAACTAAAATATCAGGTATTTCAATATTTATTTCCCTTTTTGGGAATGCGTCAATAAGAAATTGAAGATTGGTTTCGCCCTTATTGTTTGTAGTAAGGTGAATTATAGGCTTTGTTAAAATTATTTGCTCAATTTGTACCTTTTTGCGGAAGAGTTTTCTCCATCTCACATCAAGATGAAACTCATCCATACTAGCAACCAAGTTGCCGTTAGGGTCTTTAATACTAACATTTTCTAATATTAGTCCTGAGTAAAAAGAGAAATTAATCCCTTCCACAGCAACTTCTCCTTGAGATTTTGTAGAGAGTTCTGTGGTAATGTTATCAATAAGAACCTTTTGTATATACTTGTTTGTAATGACCAATGGTACACTAATGAACAAGCAAAAAATAAATACTGATAAGAAAACTAATATTTTAACAAAATTTTTAATAACTTTGTACCTCGTTATGTTTGTGTTGGTGTAGATACTACACATTATTATATAATAACGAACAAAAATACAAAAAAAATAGCATTTATGAAAGAGCAAATGATAAAAAATAAAGATGTTGTGATTTTAGGCATAGAATCTTCTTGCGATGATACCTCTGCCGCTATAATTCGCGACGGATATTTGCTCTCAAATGTGATTTCTTCACAAGCAGTACATAGTGCATACGGTGGTGTTGTGCCAGAACTAGCATCGCGTGCACATCAACAAAATATTATACCTACAATTCACGAAGCAATACGCCGTGCAGGTATCTCTAAAGAGGATATTTCTGCCATTGCATATACCAGAGGACCTGGTCTTATAGGTTCGCTACTAGTAGGAACTTCGTTTGCAAAAGGTTTTTCTACTGCACTTAATGTGCCAATGATAGAGGTAAATCACCTTCAAGGTCACGTGCTTGCTCATTTTATTAAAGAAGAGGGGGAAGAGGCTAATATTCCAGAATTCCCATTCCTTTGTTTGTTGGTATCTGGTGGAAATTCTCAGATTATTCTTGTTGAGGCATACGATAAAATGACTATTTTAGGTCAGACAATTGATGATGCTGCAGGAGAGGCGTTTGATAAATGTGCAAAACTGCTAGGTGGTCCATATCCAGGTGGACCTTTTGTGGATAAACTTGCAAAAGAAGGAAATCCTGATGCTTTTACTTTCTCTAAACCACAAATTCCGGGCTACGATTATAGCTTTAGTGGACTTAAGACATCATTCATGTATTTTCTTCGTGATGAACTAAAAAATAATCCTAATTTTGTAGAAGAAAGAAAAGCAGATTTGTGTGCTTCTATCCAAAAAACAGTGATTGAAGTGCTAATGAAAAAGCTGAAAAAAGCTGCTGACGACTATAAAATTAAAAGAGTAGCAGTAGCCGGTGGAGTTTCTGCGAATAGTGGACTTCGAAATGCATTTCAAGACCATTCGAAGCGTTATGGATGGGAAATATTTTTGCCAAAATTTTCTTATACCACAGACAACGCTGCAATGATAGCAATTACTGCATTGTTTAAATATAAGGATGGAATATTTGATACAATTGATTCGGTACCATTCTCTAAAGTTGTGATTTAAGACATGGAAAAAATTAAGGAATTATTAAAGAAATATTCATATTTAAAAGGGGTGGCATATTTTGTTGTCATTCTTTTAGTGGCTCACTTTGCATGGAAATTTAGTTTCATAGAAGGTAAAGATTTACGTGGTTTACCACAAATCTTTTTATGGAGAAGTTATGATTTATCATTTTTGTTTAATAATGCTGTTGAGTTTTTATCATCACAAGTGTATTGGCTCATACACGATGTGTTCAACATGGATGTAGTAATGCTTAAAAACTCTGTGTATGTTAAAGAAATTTCTTCTTTGGTAAAAATAGTTTGGAGTTGTTCTGGACTAAAACAAATGTTTGTATTCTTCTGCATTATAGCATTTTATCCAGGAAGTGAAAAACACAAATTGTGGTTTATTCCATTAGGAATTTTATTAATTTGGATTCTAAATGTGATTAGAATCTCTGCTTTAATTGCATTATTTGAACACTATCCAAATAATTTCGATTTATTTCATGAACTTTCAAAATACGTATTCTATTTTGTTATATTCATGTTTTGGGTATTTTGGGAAGAAAAAATTAGAAAATAATGAATTTAGTATTAGACTTTGGAAATACTAAGATAAAAGCAGCTGTTTTCTCTGATAGTAATGAAATCTTAGAGATTTTTACTTGGGATAATTATAGCGAGCAAACAATAAATGAGATAAAGGGTAAATACCTGATAGATAGTGTATTGTTGTGTTCTGTGGTGGCTGTTTCTAACGAGGTAGAAGATTATCTAAAGTCTAATTTTTCATTTTATATTAGATTAGATTCTTCAACAAAATTGCCAATTAAAAACAATTATTCTACACCACACACTCTAGGTTTAGATAGAATTGCCGCAGCAGTGGGAGCAAATATGCTTTGCCCAAATACACCACTACTTGTGATAGATATGGGCACTGCAATAACATACGATTTTGTAAATGCTTCAAATGAATACGAAGGTGGAAATATAGCGCCAGGAGTGAATATGCGTTTGCGCGCTATGAATAATTATACCAATAAACTTCCACTTTTAGAGGCAAGAGAGGAGGAACGATTGCTCGGAAATGATACAGCTTCTGCAATGATGGCTGGTGTTATGAGGGGTATAGAATTTGAAATTGAGGGTTATATTTCCGAAATATTAAAGAAAAATGCAAATCTTTCAGTTTTTTTAACGGGTGGAGACGTTTTTTTCTTTGAAAAAACAGTAAAAAGTAGCATCTTTGTAGTTTCAAATCTACTATTAATGGGTTTGAACGAAATTTTAAGATATAATAAATGTATATTAAGAGACTAGCATATATAGTTTTAGGTATAATTTTGTCGGTTTCTGCTTCTTTTGCAGCAGGAACTACTTCTGCTTTTTCTAGATATGGATATGGTGAATTCCAAAATCCAGTATCAGGTGCATTGCTTTCTATGGGTGGAGTAGGTTATGGTATGAGAACCAATAAAGTAATAAATCCATCAAACCCTGCTTCATACAGCTCAATAGATAGTTTAACATTTATGATGGACTTAGGACTATCTGGTGTAATTGATGGTGCTAAAACAAATGCAGGACGTAATACACAATTTGCAGGCAATATAGACTATGTAGCATTTCAAATGCCACTAGCAGAATGGGCTGCAATCAGTTTTGGTGTTAATCCACTTACAATTGTAGGTTACGAATATAAGTTTACTGATGTTCAACCTTCATACGATTATGAAGATTCGCTGCAAGTGTCACAATATTTCTATGGTAAAGGAGGTATAACACAAGTATATCTTGGTTTGTCTTTTGATATATGTGATAGGGTTGCCATAGGGGTAAATGGTAGATACCTTTTTGGAAATATATTCCAATATAGAGAAGTAGCATTTCCAGAGGAAACACTATTTAACTCAACTGTATATCAAAATGCACTTTATGTGAATGCATGGCAATGTGATTTTGGTATTCAATATCATCAACCAATTGGTGCAGACGATAAATTAGTAATAGGTGGTACATATTCTATGAAGTTGCCAATGAATAATACCACAGAGGTAACATCAACAACAAATATTACCGATCAGGATAAAACAGCATACGAGTTTGAATATCCTCAAACAGTAGGTGCTGGTGTATCATATCTATGGAATAATAAATTACTTATAGGTGCAGATGTCACTTGGATGGAGCTTTCTAAAGTGAAATATTATTCTAAAGAAAATGCGTTTACAGACAGATTTGTATATGCGTTAGGGGCTGAATATGTGCACAATCCTATGTCTAAGTCTTATGTGGAACAAATGAGATTTAGACTAGGTGCAAACTTTTCTAATTCATACGCTAAAGTAAATGGAAGTGATTATAATAAATGGGCTATAACATGTGGTATAGGTTTCCCACTTCCAAATACAAAGACAACACTCAATCTACACCTTGAATACGGACAACAAGGAAGTATGAAAAATATTGGTTTAGTGGAACAATACGGAAAAATAGGTATAGGAGTCTCACTAAATGAACGTTGGTTCGTTAAACGTAGATTCAATTAATAGGTCTAAAGACAAGAAAATAACTTAAATATATAGTATTATGAAGATTAAAGCATTATTATTAGCAATTGCTACAATGGTGGCGTTACCATCTTTTGCTGTTAAAGGTATCGAAGATGGAAGCAAGTTTGGTACTGGCGAAGACAGTATTCGTTGTTTAGAAAACTTAAGTCTTTACACCAATTACTACAAAATTAAAAACTATGATTTAGCTTATGATAGCTGGAAAGTGGTTTATGAAGAATGTCCTATAGCTGCTGGTCGTACTCTATACAGCCAAGGTGCATATTTGATTTCTTATAAAATGGCTAAAGAAACTGATCCTGCAAAAAAAGCAGTTTGGTTTCAAGACTTAATGAAATGTTATGACCAACGTGTTAAATACTTCGGTAACGATAAAAAATATCCAGAAGCATGGATTCGTGGTCGTCAAGCAATGGATTATATTGCTTATTCTCCAGAAAAAGACTATTTAACAATGGCTCTACCATGGTTGGAACAAGCTGTAAACCATGGTAAATCTAATGCTGATAGTGATGTTATCCAAAAATACTTCGAACTTTTAGAAGCACGTTATCAATCAGATAAAGCCAAATATAGCGAAAGCTTTATCAATGCTTATCTAGAACTAGGTGATATGGTTGACGCACGTATTGCAAAAGCAGACAAATATAAAGAAGCATATACTATTACAAGAAACAACTTAAATGCTCTATTTATCAACTCTGGTGCTGCAGACTGCTCTACACTTGAAGGTGTATTTGCTACAAAAGTTGAAGAAAACAAAGCTAACGATGCAGAACTAGAAAAAATTATCAATATTTTCGACAAAGCAGATTGTAAAGAATCTGAAATCTACTTTACAGCTTCTAGATATGCACACGCATTAAACCCAGTTGCTAAAACTGCTGTTGGTTGTGCTCGTCAAGCATTCAAAAAAGAAGAATATGCAAACGCTGTTAACTTCTACAATGAAGCTATTCAACTAGAACAAGTAGATTCTTTAAAATATACATACGCAATCGAAAAAGCTAACGCATTATATAAAAACAAACGCTATGCAGAAGCAAAATCTGCTGCACTTCAAGCACTCTCATTTGATTCAAAACAAGGTGAACCTTATATGTTGTTAGCAACTATTTATGCTACTGTAGATCCATATCCAGAAGATCCAATCTTAAATAAAACAAAATTCTGGGCTGCAGTTGATAAATTACAAACAGCTAAATCTCTAGAACCAGAACTAGCTGAAAAAGCAAATACTTTAATCAACTCTTATCGTAAATTCTATCCAACTAAAGAAGAAGTGTTCTTCAAACCAGAACTTTCTCCAGGCTCTAGCTTTACTGTAGGTGGAATTATTAATGAAAGCGTTCGCTGCCGCGACTAACATTGAAAACACTATATAGAAATATAAGTTTTGGTATAACGGTTGCCTTTTCGGCAATCGTTATACTTGTTTTACAATCTTGTTCTTCTTCAGTGGAAAATACTGCTGTATTAGGTTCAGAAAGAGATTCTGCTGCAGTAATGAAGTCGTACAATGTAACTACATTGGTGTCGGACTCAGGAATTACAAGATTTAGAGTGGTAACGCCAGAATGGTTGGTGTATGATAAAAAGGCAAAACCTACCTGGGAGTTTCCACAAGGTCTTCATTTAGAGCAGTTTGATGAAAATCTAGAAGTTCATTCAGAAGTAGATGCAAATAAGGCTATCTACTACACAGAACTTGAAGAATGGGTTCTTTCAGATTCTGTATATGCAATAAATATTGATGGTGAAAGATTTGAATCAGAGGTTTTATATGTTCATCAGAAAGAAGACAGGATATTTACAGATAAATTTGTAAAAATAACTCAAGAAGATAAGATAATCACAGGCTTAGGAATGGAATCTAATCAAAGATTAACCAAGTACACTGTGCTAAAACCACAAGGAATTATTCCTCTAGACGAAGAAGAGTAAACTGAATAAAAATCTAAGAAAAAAGTGGTTATTATTTAAAAAAATTCTTATCTTCGCAATCTAAATTTTTAAATATATTCATAGCAAAATGGCTACATTAGAAAACATTAGAAAAAGAGGCGTGCTTTTAAGTGTTGTGATAGGCGGCTCTTTATTAGCATTTATTTTAGGAGGTATTGATTTTCAAACAGTATTCGGCGAAAGCCGTACTGCAGTTGCAACTGTAGAAGGTAATGAAATTAGTATTCAAGAATATGAAGCTCGTATCGATGAAATGACTACATTCTACAAAATAGAAATGGGTCAAAGTAATTTAGACGAAAATACTACACGTGGTGTGCAAACTTCTGTTTGGAATACTATGTTGCACGAACAAATCATTGGTGCTGAATGCGAAAAACTTGGTATTGTAGTATCTGATGAAGAAATTTCAAAACAATTAACAGCCGACGTTCCTCATCCTATGATGAGCCAACTTCGTATGTTCTATAGTGCAGAAAAGGGTGGTTATGATAAATCAATTCTTTTCGATTTACTATCTGCTATCGACCAAGAACCAAATGGCGACCTTGCTAAATATTGGTCATTTATCAAACGCAATATTAAACAACAAATGTTGGAAGACAAATACAATGTATTAGTATCTAGCTCTTTCAACTATAGCAATTTAGATGCTGCTGCAGCGTTTGAAGCTAAAAAAGTAGCAAATATTAGCTATTTTACACAACCTTATTACACAGTAGCAGATTCTTCTGTATCAGTGTCTGATAGCGAAATTAAAGCATATTATAAAGCTAATATCAATCTTTACAATAATGCAGAAGAAGTTCGTACTATCAACTATCTAACTTTCCCAGTTGTAGCATCAGAAAAAGATTACGAAGATGTTAAATCATGGATTGATGGATTAAAAGACGAATTTGCAACTTCTAAAGATTTCATCGGTGTATGCAACCAAAATTCAGATGTAGCATACAATGATGTAGCTCAAAGCAAAGATAAAGTAGATGCAGATTTACGTGAATTTGCATTCTCTGGTAAAGCTGGTGACTTTATCGCTCCAAAATTATATGGTGATACATATAAAATGGCTCGTATCGTTGAAACAGGTATCGCCTCTCCAGACTCAATTAAAATACGTCATATTTTAGTACAAAATCAAGCTAAAGCTGATAGCATTATGGCTGCTCTAAAATCTGGTGCAGATTTTGCAGAGCTTGCTAAAAATAATTCTCTAGCTGGTACTTCTCAAAATGGTGGCGAACTAGGTTGGATGTCTGAAGGTGACTTCGATGTAGAATTTAGCAAAGCTTGCTTCAAAGGTAAAGTGAAAAAAGTATTCTCATTCCCATTCTCTGGAATGGTACAAGTAGTAGAGATTACAGAAGCTACAAAACCAGTTGCTAAAGTGAAACTTTGCGTTCTTTCTCGTAAAGTAGAAGCTAGCTCTCAAACATACGGTATTATTTACAACAACGCTAGCCAATATATCGCTAAAAACTCAGATGCTAAAGCATTTGTTGATAGCGCGAAAGCAGAAGAAGGTTTATTCCTACGTTCTATACAAGTTAAAGATACAGATAATGCAGTATCAGATTTAAAAGATTCTCGTCAAATTGTTCGTTGGGCATTCCAAAATAAACAAGGCAATGTAGCAGATCAAGTATTTGAATGTGGTGATAGATTTGTAGTAGTGATGTTGGCTGAAGTAGCTCCTAAAGGTGAAAAATCTTTAGAAGCAGTTAAATCTGACGTGAAACTAGCTGTTATGAATGCTAAAAAAGCAGAAATAATGATTGCAGACTTAAAAGCAAAACTTTCTACAGCAAATGACCTATCAGTTTTAGGTGCAGTAAGAACTGCAGACAATGCTTCTATGAATAGCGCATTCATTCCAGGTATTGGTAAAGAACCTAAAGTAGCAGGTGCTATTACAAGTTTAATAGCTGATAATGATATTAAGTTTGTAGCAGGCAATGCAGGTGTTTATGTACTTAAACTAAACAATGCTCCAGCTGCAGGAGAAATAGATTTTGAACACGAAATTAAAAATTTATCTTCTCGTACTCCATATCAAATGATGATTTTTGAATCACTTAAAGATCAAACAGAAGTTGACGACAATCGTATCAATTTCTATTAATCGGAGAAATAATAAAAATTAAAAACCGAGGTTAAAATCTCGGTTTTTTTTGTCAATAATAACAAAATTATGAATACCCTAAACGAAAGTCAATATCAAGCTGTAATGTACAATAGCGGACCTTCTCTTATTATTGCGGGAGCAGGTTCGGGTAAAACACGTGTGCTTACATACAAGGTGGCGCAACTTATTCGTGAGGGTTATGCCCCAAATTCTATTCTTGTTCTTACATTTACCAACAAAGCTGCAAAAGAGATGAAGTCTCGTATTGTGGATATGGTAGGGTCACAATCTGCAAGATATGTGGCTATGGGAACTTTTCACTCACAATTTTCTCGTATTCTAAAAGACAATCATGAATATGTGGGCTTAACCAAAGATTTTACTGTTTACGACACAGCAGACTCAAAAAATCTTATCAAGAGTATAGTTAAGCAATTTGAATTGGATGATAAAACCTATACTACAAATGTGGTTATGGGTAGAATTTCATCTGCAAAAAACAAATTGATTACACCAGATTTATATACCGATAAAACTGGTGTAACATACGATGTGCTTCATAGAATTCCACGTATAAAAGACATTTACAAAGAATATGTGGAAAGATGTAGAATAGCAAATGCTATCGACTTCGATGATATGTTGCTGCTCACTTATAAATTGTTTACACAAAAACAAGAAGTGCTTGCAGAGTATCAAGAAAGATTTCAATTTATTCTTATAGATGAGTATCAAGACACAAATATGGCTCAGTATAAGATAATTAAGCTTCTGGCAGAAAAACATCATAGAGTATGTGTGGTGGGTGACGACTCTCAAAGTATCTATTCGTTTCGTGGAGCAGATATCAACAACATACTTCAGTTTCAAAACAATTACCCAGAGGCAAAATTGTTTAAGTTGGAACAAAATTATCGTTCTACAGGCAATATTGTTAATGCAGCAAACTCATTGATAGAAAAAAACAATAACAGAATTCCTAAAACTATTTTTTCTAACAATGGCAGTGGAGATTTGGTGAGGGTATATAATCCTGAAACCGATGTGGATGAAGCAAAACTTGTGGCGCGTCAAATCTTACGCATTAAGAGTGAGGTGGGCTCAGAATACAAGAAATTTGCGGTGCTATATAGAACCAATGCACAATCTAGACTTATAGAAGATGAACTAAGAAAAGCAGGAATACCATACGCTATTTATGGTTCTCTTTCTTTCTACCAACGTAAGTCTGTGAAAAATATGTTGGCATATTTACGTTTGGTGGTAAATCCAAAAGACGATGAGTCTTATCTTCGTGCTATTAAAACTCCATCGAAAGGTATTGGTGATACCACATTGGAAAGATTGAAAGAAATTGCAGTGAGTAGAGGGGTGTCGCTACTTGAAGCCACCGACGATTTGTCTGGCACAGAGATTAAGTCTGCAGCAGCTAAAAAACTGATAGCATTTACTTCTGGTCTAAGAGAAATTCGCAATCAAGTTAAGAATTTAGACTTAACAGAACTTACAAAAATGATTTTAGGATTTAGCGGACTAATTGCTCTTTATAGTAACGATACAGAAGAGGGCGAAGACGCTAAAGAAAATATCTCAGAACTTATAAATAGTATTGCCTCATATCAAGAAAGACAAGAAGAAACAGGCGATGAAGCTACTTTGTCTGGTTTCCTATCAGAGGCAGCACTTCAAACCGACCAAGATAAAACAGACGATGAAAATTCCGACAAGGTGTCTATTATGACTGTGCATGCGTCTAAAGGTTTGGAGTTTGATTATGTTTTCATTGTGGGAGCCGAAGAAGAATTGTTTCCTTCTGCAAGAGTGGTTTCGGAAAGCGAAGTGGAAGAGGAAAGAAGACTTATGTATGTGGCTGTAACACGTGCTGCAAAACGTTGTACCATAGTTCATGCTCAAAGGAGAATGAGATTTGGTAAAACAATGTATGCAGAAAAGAGTAGATTCTTGACAGAAATGAATCAAGACTACTTAGAATATGTAGGCAGCAACATGGATAGACCAAGACCTACACATATAAGTAGTTCATATTCAGGCTATAATAGACCACAACCAAAACCAGTTACTAGCAGCCTACAAAAATTAGTGAAACCAAGTGTGGGAATAGGTGCAATGGCTTCGTCAGATGCCACAAAAGTGAAGGTAGGTGATATTATAGAACATAGTCACTTTGGAGTAGGGCAAGTGATAGAACTTTTAGATGCACCTTCTGATCGTCAGATGAAAGTAAACTTCCAGTCTCACGGAGTGAAACTTATGATATTAAAGTTTGTGAAATTTAAAATAATAGGTTAGTATTTTTCGTTTTATATTAAATGAGAAAGTTACTCATTATACTATACATCCTTTGTAGTATTACAACACTTTTTGCTAAAGAGCAAAAAAATACTATTTCGGGTTATGTTCGCACAGAATTGGGTGAACTTATGCCTTTTGTGGATGTGTATAATGCTGATAACAAGGTGTTTACAGTGTCTGACTCTGTTGGTAAATTTTCTATTACTACAGGGCAAGATACCATAACCTTATTTTTTAGTCACTTAGGTTATGTAACCGAAAAACTGTTTATAAAACTATATAATGCTCCTACAAGATTTGTAAATGTGGTGCTTAAGGAAGAAACCATGGGTCTGAGCGACGTGCTTGTGCATGGTGAAAAACTTCAATATACCACAGCTCAAACTGTAGATTTAACAAATCTGTCTGTGCTTCCACAGGCAACAGGTGGAGGAATAGAGTCGCTTATTAAAACATTTCAAGGGGTAAGTTCAAACAATGAACTATCTTCTCAATACTCAGTGCGTGGTGGTAGCTACGACGAGAATAGTGTTTATGTAAATGGCATTGAGGTGTATCGTCCATATTTGGTAAGAAATGGTGAGCAAGAAGGCTTGAGTTTTGTAAATCCAGATATGACGGGAAGTGTAGATTTTTCTGCGGGTGGTTTTGATGCTCTATATGGAGATAAATTATCTTCTGTTCTTAATATAGAATATAGAAAGCCATATAAATTTGAGGCTGGAGTAGGTGCTAGTTTTACCGGTGTGAATGCGTATGTAGGTAGTTCTAATGAAAAATATTCTCAACTACATGGCTTTAGATACAAAAACTCTTCTTTTATTCTTGGTACACTCCAAACAAAAGCAGAGTATAATCCAAATTTCTTTGATTATCAAACATACATTACCTACAAACCACACGAGAAGGTTGAACTTTCTTTTTTAGGCAATATTTCTCAGAATACATACAATTTTAGACCAGAAACTCGTTCTACCACATTTGGTTCGCTTAATGATATACAAAATTTTACTGTATATTTTGATGGGCAAGAAAAGGACGTGTTCAGAACATTCTTTGGTGCATTATCTGCTAAGTATCAAGTGAATGAAAAACTTAGTTTAGGACTTACAGTTTCATCTTTTTATGCAGATGAAAGAGTAAGTTACGATATTGAGGGAGAATATTGGTTAAACAAGGTGGCTTCTATGGACGGAAGCGATTCTGAGCAAACAGGTGTAGGAAATTATTACGAGCATGCCCGTAATACTATGTCTAGTGTGGTGGCAAAGGTGTCTCACGATGGTGTTTATTCTTTCAATAAAAATAATGACCTTAAATGGGGGATAGAATATGTGTACGAAAGGGTGAATGAAAGCGTAAATGAGTGGGAGATGCGAGACTCTTCTGGATATTCTATTCCATATACCGATAATGTAAATTTATATTATAAAATAGCATCAGAAAACTATCTTTCAGAATCTAAGATTAGAGGCTATATTCAAGACACATATCGTTGGCACTTAAATAAAGGAGGGATGATCTCTTTCACAGGTGGTGTGCGTATGAATTACTGGACATTCAATAATGAATTTACAGTGAGCCCACGTGCTGTGATAGCATATTTCCCAGATATTAAGCCAGATATAAGATTTAGATTTGCTGCTGGTCTTTATTATCAATCACCAACATATAAGGAAATTAAAGATACAATTACTATAGGTGGTTTACATACAAATTATCTAAATAGAGAGATTCGCTCGCAAAGTTCATTGCAGTTTATAGCAGGTATGGACTATTATTATAGGGTGTGGAACCGTCCGTTTAAACTTACAGCAGAGGTCTTTTATAAATACTTAGATAATATTATTCCATATACTCTAGATAATGTGAGTATAAATTATATGGGTAAAAACTGTGCTCATGGTTATGCTGCAGGTTTTGATGTGAAACTCTTCGGTGAAGTGGTGCCAGGTGTGGACTCATGGGTGAGTTTTTCGCTAATTAGAACGATGGAAGATATAGATGGAGATGGTCACGGATTTATTCCACGACCTACAGACCAACTTTACAATGTGTCGCTTTTCTTCCAAGACTATATTCCGGGTATTCCTCAATATAGAATTCATGTGCTATTCAACTGGGCTCAAGGTTTGCCAACAGGCCCACCTAGAAGTTCTAAATATATTGCATCTAGTGCACGTATGCCAGATTATAGAAGGGTGGATATAGGTCTTTCTAGAAAATTTGAAAAAGGTAAAGACGCATGGATGGGACGTGGATTTTTTAAACCATTTAGAGAAATATTAGTAGCATTTGAGGTGCTAAACCTGTTTGGATTCAACAACGTGAACTCATATTATTGGGTAACAGATATTTATAACACACAATATGCGGTGCCAAATTATTTAACTGGTCGCCAATTTAATTTAAAACTACAATTAAAATTTTAAAATATGTACAATTTCGTATTTTGGATAATCATTGCTATTATCTTATTGGAATTTATTCTTAATAGGGTAGTTTCTTATTTAAATTCAACATGGTTTGGAAAACCTATCCCTACAGAATTGGAAGGTATTTATGATGAGGAAAAATATACTAAACAGCAGAAATATAGTTTAACTAACTATAAATTTTCTACTGTGATGGCTTCTATAAATATCGTTATTTCTTTAGTAGCTTTATTTATAGGTTTTTATGGTTGGTTCGACGATGTGCTAAGAGGCGTGATAAGTAATGAGATTTTATTGTCTATTTCATTTTTAGTGGCATTGGGGATTATCTCTGGTATTATTGACATCCCTTTTTCGTATTATTCAACTTTTAAAATAGAAGAAGATTTTGGTTTTAATAAATCAACAAAAAAGACTTTCTGGTTGGATCAAGTAAAGGAAATCTTTATTTCTGCTGTTTTAACAGGTGTTTTATATGGCGCTATAGTGCTTATTTATGATTTAATTCCAGATTACTTTTGGATATTGGCTTGGGCAGTATTGATGTTCTTTTCATTATTTATGTCTATGTTCTATTCTCAATTGATAGTTCCTTTATTTAACAAGCAAACTCCTCTTGAAGAAGGTGAACTAAGAACTGCGATTGAAAATTTTGCAAAAAGTGTCGATTTTAAAGTTACAGATATTTATGTAATGGATAGTTCAAAACGTAGCACAAAAGCTAATGCTTATTTCACAGGTATAGGTCCTAAAAAACGTATTGTTCTATTTGATACTCTAATTGAAAAACTAACTACAGAAGAGATTGTTGCTGTGCTTTCTCATGAAATAGGTCACAATAAACACAAACACATAGTGAAGTCTATTTGCTTGTCTGCATTAACTTCTCTATTTATGTTTGCAATTTTTGGTTATTTGGTCTCTAGTCCTGAACTTTCTGAGGCTATGGGTGGAAGTGTGCCTTCTTTCCATCTTGGAATGTTTGCATTTATGATGTTGTATAGTCCTATTTCATTGATTTTAGGCATTCTTACTAGTGTTCTTTCTCGTAAAAATGAATACGAAGCTGATGCTTTTGCTGCAAAACACGGTTTGGGTGATGCTTTGTGCTCTGCACTTAAGAAAATTTCGTCAGAGGCGCTTTCAAATCTTCAACCTCACCCAGCGTTTGTATTCTTGAAATATTCACACCCAACATTGTTGCAAAGGGTAAGAAAGATTAAAAGTTAATGAAAAATTTTACGGTTTGTACAGCGGAGAGTTGTACTGGTGGCAATATCGCACATCAGATTACACTTGTGGCAGGAAGCTCATCATATTATGTGGGCTCGGTGGTTTCGTATGCCAACCAGGTGAAGATAAACACACTTGGTGTGCCTGCTGAATATATTGAAAACTTTGGTGCGGTGAGCCAGCAGACTGTGGAAGCAATGGCTACAGGCGTGCGTGGCCTTATGAATACAGATTATTCTATTGCAACATCTGGCATTGCTGGTCCGGGAGGTGGAAGTGCAGAAAAACCTGTTGGCACTGTGTGGATGGCAGTGGCAGACAGAGAAAATGTTTATAGCAAGTTGTGTAATTTTAGTGGCACTCGTGCAGAAGTAATTGCTCAGGCCACAGAAGCTGCATTTGAACTATTCAGAGAGAAATTTGGTTTCCCACTCGCTCATGGTGAATAACAAATTTTCTATGGTATAAAATTCTTGGTGATGTGTATCTAGGTGTAAATCCCATTTACCATCACCTTTTATATTTATCCAAAGTGGAGAGTTTTCTGTTATTTTGTATCTATTTCTAAGCAAGGCTCTTTCTGTCCAATAATAAAATACTCCTTTGTCGCCTTGTAGCGAAATTTGCTTGCTAGCAGGGTAATTCATTCTAAAACCGCCTGTTGTTTCGTCGAAACGGAAACGTTCTGTGCCAAATGTTTTTTGCAGACTACCACTTAAAATTAAATCTTCTGGAAGCCCTTTTGTAAGTTTATTTGGAGTCATCATCCATATTTTATCTGCCACTTGCAGAGTGAGTTCAAGCTCGTGAGTGGAAAGCAAAATAGCTTTTTTTGTTTTACGAGCAAGTTCTCTTAACAGTTGCATAATTTCTATGGTATTTGGCAAGTCTAAGTGCGATGTTGGCTCGTCGAGGAATATAATAGGGGTGTCTTGCGCCAATGCTTTTGCTATCATGGTGCGTTGTTTTTCACCGTCGGAAAGAGAATTGTATCTATAATCTTTCTTGTGAGTTAAATGCACCGCTTCGATAGCGTTGTTTATTATATTTTTATCTTTTTCAGATAGTTTTCCAAACCAATTTGTGTATGGGAAACGTCCCATTTCTACTATTTCACTCACTTTTAGCGAACCTGTAGGCATATTGTCGGTAAGTACCCACGAAATGAGTTTAGACTTCTCAGAAAGGGAAATCTTGTTTAGTTTTTTGCCTTTAATTTCCACATTTCCACCTAAAGAGTCTTGCAAACCCACCAATGTGCGAATTAATGTAGATTTTCCACATCCGTTTGGGCCAATAAGGCACACCATTTCGCCAGCATAGAGCTGAAGCATAAGATTTTTGGCTATATAATTGTTGCCATAGCCAATATCTAGTTTCTTGGTATTTAGAATAATTTCTGCTTCCATTAGCTGTGAAGGTGTTTGTTTTTAAATATTACCCAAAGTATAATAGGTGCGCCAATTAGCGAACTTACAGAGTTGATTGGTAGCACAGCGTCAGACCAAGGCATTTGTGATATAATGTCGCACAGAGTAAGTAGGCTTGCACCCACAATGATACATGCAGGAAGCACTATTCTGTGGTCTGAAGTGCGAAACATTCCTCTTACTATATGTGGTACAGCCATGCCGATAAAGGCGATAGGACCTGTGAATGCGGTGGCAGTACCAGCCAAAAGGCAACATAAAATAATTGTAGTAATTTTTATGCCACCGATAGATACGCCCAAGCCCCTTGCATAGCGTTCGCCAAGAAGAAGTGCATTGAGTTTTTTAGATAAAAATAGCGATAGTGCAAGGCAAATGGTAATAATTGGTGCCATTACATTTAAAAATTGCCATGTAACAGAACTCAAACTACCCATGCTCCACATTACAAAAAGTTTAAGCGAATCGGCGTTGCTTGCGCTTTGCAACACATTTACAATGGAACCTGCAATACTACCAAACATCATACCCACAATAAGCAGCGACACGGTATCGTTTACTCTGCTTGATACTCCCAATACAAGCAGAAGTACAAGTAGCGAACCTATAATGGCAGCACCTACTTGTGCCCATGTGCTTGCCACAAGTGCAGCAGGCAGAAATGCTCCGCCCATAAGCAGAAGTGCCACGCCAAGACTTGCCCCCGAACTTATGCCAAGTACGTATGGTCCTGCAAGTGGATTTTGAAATAATGTTTGCATAAACAGACCTGCCACGGCAAGTGCCGAACCAGTGAGTAGGGCAGTAATGGCCTTTGGCAAACGGAAGTTGTATATTATATGCCAAAGTCCTGAGTCGTCGGCAGTGCCAGCAAAAATCTCTCTTATTTCAGATAGCGAAATATGTACGCTCCCCAAGATTAAGTCCAAAGCGAAAAATGCTAGGCATAAAAATGACCAGAAAAGTAGTAATAATATGTTTGATGTATTTTTCAAACGTTGAGTAGTTTTCGAGTTTGAATATTAAGTTCTTCCCAGCTATATTTTTGTTTTTCTGTGCGAATATGTGGTAAAAACTCGGCTGTTCTGTCGTTATCATAAAAATCTAGAATAGCATCAGATACAGCTTTAGGGTTTACCTCTGTAACGTAACCCACTTTCCCGTGAGGTACAATCTCTGCCAATCCGCCCACATTGGTCACTAGCATAGGTTTTTCGAGTTGGTATGCCACTTGTGTTACGCCGCTTTGAGTAGCAGTTTTATATGGTTGCGCCACAATTTCTGCAGCAGAAAAATATGTTGCCACCTCGTTTGTAGGAATAAATTCTGTAAACCAATGAATTCGTCCCTCAAGGTTCTGCTGTTTTTCAAGTTTTTTATATTTCTCAGAATTGTTATAAAACTCACCTGCCACGATAAGTTTAATATCTTCTGGCAAGTATTTAAACGCCTCCATTAAAATGTCAAGCCCTTTGTAGTCGCGAATAAAACCAAAGAAAAGCACGTATTTATACTTAGGGTCAATGCCAAGTGTTTCACATGCTTTTTGCTTTTCGCAAGTTTCACCATAAATATTGTAAACTGGGTGTGGAGTGCAAATTTTTGGTTTGTTTTTCTTGTCAAACTTGTTTACATCGTCGAGCACCGACTGTGAAAGTGTAATAAAACCATCCACAGAGTTTACAAAATATTTACCAAGTGTAATGTCGCCAATGCGTTTTTCGTGAGGAATCATATTGTCTACAATGGCATACACTTTAGTGTTTTTGTTTTTACGAATAATTCTACTTATTGTGCCAAGGCATGGTGCCATAAAAGGAAGCCAAAAACGCACCAAAACTAAATCGTAGTTCTCCTTGCGGATACGTTTGCCCACACTTATCCAGTTTAGTGGATTTACAGAATTTACTGTGCGTGAGATATTTAAGTCTTCTGGTGCAGGGTCGGTGCTATATTGGGTAGTGCCAGGAAAAAGAAAAGAAGGGTATTGGAGAGTAAATGTTTCAAGTTTCACTTCTTCTCCTTCTTTTATAAATTGGCGTGCCATACATTCGTTGAATGTAGCCAATCCTCCTCTATACGGATATGCCGGACCTATAAATAAAATTTTCATAAGTTCAAAGATAGTGTTTTTAATTGAAATTCTTACAAATTGTTGTAAATTTGTGAAATAATTAATCCCCGTAGAGGGTGTATCTATAAAATAATGCGTATGAGAAATGTAGCACTTATAATATTATCAATATTACTTTTCGGTTGTAACAAAAAAGCTGAGGATAGTCAAATCCTAACTCCTAACCCCTCACTCCTAACTAATCTAGACTACGCTAATAATTTCAATATAGAACATTTAGACAACTATACCACACTTTCAATACTCTCTCCTTGGGAAGCGGATAAAGTGCTATATACCTATTATTTGGTGAAAAATGACACTATTCAAACACCAAAAGATGGGGTAAAAATTAAAGTGCCTGTAGATAAAATCGCAGTGAACTCTTGCTCGCATGTGGCATATATTGATGCTTTGGGCTTAACTGCCATGATAGTGGCTAGTACCGACCCTGGATATGTTTACAATGAGAATTTCAGAAATCTACTCTCAGAGGAAAAGATAGAAAACCTTGGTGGCTCGTATGATATGAACTTTGAAAAGATACTAAAGGTGTCGCCAGAGGTGCTTATGGTAACAGGTTTTAAGGGTGTGGATAATATGGCTCTTAGGGCTCAAGAAGCAGGCTTACCTGTGGTTTATAACTATGAATGGGTGGAAAAAACAGTGCTTGGAAGGGCAGAGTGGATTAAATTTTTTGGTGAACTTTTCGACCTTAGAGAAAAAGCAGATAGCATTTTTAATGAAATAAAAACTGAATATCTACGCTGTGCAGAACTTGCTGGCAGCGCTACAAACAAACCAAAAGTGCTTAGCGGTGCGCCATATAAGGGCACTTGGTATATACCGGGTGGTCAAACCTTTATGGCAGAGTTTTACAACAATTCTGGAATGGATTATTTCTACAAAGACAATAAAGATAATTTCAGCTTAGCACTTAGTCTTGAAACCGTGATGGGCAATTTCTTGTCGTCTGATATTTGGGTAGGAGTGGATGCCAAAACATACGAGGCACTTGCTTCTCAAGACGAAAGACTAATGCTATTTAAACCAGCAAAAACCAAAAAGGTTTATCATTACTTAAATAGAACTACAACCACAGGCGGCAACGACTTTTGGGAGTCTGCCATGCTTCGCCCAGATATTCTCCTAAAAGACTTTATCCGCATTGCCCACCCAGAGCTCCTTCCAGACTGGGAACTATATTATTTGGGAATTCTAGAATAATTAGCACATTCTTTAAGAGTGATTTCAAAATGAGGTATTTTTAGGCGTCCCGAAGTCTGAAAAACCGGAGTGTACAAAAGTACTCGAGGATTTTGAGGACGAGGGCAACGAGAAAATAACCATTTTGAATCACTCGACTTACCAGTACACCACCGGACACAAATCCTTCTTCTTCGTTGGTATGGTGTAAATAAGTGAGATTTCGTTAGACCATGAACCATTGTCGAGGTGAGAGGTGAAAAGGTCGAAGGTGTAATAAAGTTGGAATCCTTTGTAGTAGCCACCCACTGTGAATGACGCGGTGTGAACTTGGTCTAGGTTGGTTTTATATGAAGCACCCACAATTACCGGTTGGTAGCAAATGCCTGCTCCAATTTCAAATTGTTTGAAGTCGGCTTGTTGTTGGTAAGAAGCATTTGCAAAGAAATAATTGTCGGAAAAACCATAGCTTTTAAGACCGTGGTCTAGTTTAAGGTCTTGAATAAAGTTGGCGTGAGCCACATATTTTCTATGTAGGCGTTGAGAATTTTCATCGAAGCCATTATATGGTTCTGCCAAATGGTACACTGCAAAACCTACTGTTAAGTGATTTTCAAATACATAACTTGCACCCACAGAAAAATCAAAATAATTTGTTTGTGTAATAAGATGACCTTCTACTGTGGTAGGTAGGGTGTTGCCAGTGTATGGGTCAAACTGGTCGCCGTATGTAAGTTTGGTAGGGTCGTATTGGTGTAAAAAGAAACTTCCTTGCAGACCCAAGCGGATAAAATGTTTGTCGGCGCAGCGGAATGTGTGAGCGTAAACTACGTCGAATTCGTGAGAACCAAACACTACAGAATGTTGGTCGTATGAATATGCTGCACCCACAGAACACATTTGTTTATATACGTTTTGATCATATGAAATTCTTACTGTATGATATGCATTAATAAGCTCAGGCCATTGCATACGGTAGTTTACACCAAGTCTGATAGTGTTTGCCGCACCCACAGACGAAGGGTTTAAACTAAATGGAACTGTGTTGTGATTGCAAAGTGAAAAGTCTTGTGCCCATACATTAATGCAGACCATAATGCAGGTTAAACATAATATAAATCTACTTCTTTTCATAACTCTCATTATCTTACCAATGTAACCTGACCTTTTAATACTTCTTCTCGTTTTTCTCCATTAATATTAGAGGTGTATTGCAGTACCCAACCGTATGTTCCCCATGGGCAGGGTTTCCCTTTGTATGTGCCATCCCAAGTGTCGTCCACAGAGTAACCTTCAAAAACTACTTCGCCCAATCTATTATAAATGTAGAAGTAACATTCTTCTATGTCTTTTGTTCTAAATAAATGGAAATTGTCGTTCAAACCGTCGAAGTTTGGAGAGAAAGCATCAGGAGCCCAAGGCTGTTTCCAAATCTCTATTTCTGTTTCGCCAGTAAATCTACAACCATTTTCATCTATAGCAGTAACCTCTACTAGGAAAGGTTCTGTGCGAGTATGCACATCGTATGTGTAAATAGTGTCGTGGTTTGATATAATATCAGAGCCATCGCCCATATTCCAATACCACTGAGAAAAGCCCTCTGCAGGCGAAATTCCTAATACTCTTACATCTGGTTTGTCTTCTTCCACGTAGGTAGGTTCTACCTTAAAGTCAAATACTGGTTCTGGTAGAGGTGTTAAACTTATTTCGGCAGAAGCATTACATGCAAACTCGTTTGTGCCTTTTACCTTTATAAGTGTAGGAGTATCGTATGTAAGACTTAAAACATCAGATTGATTGTATGTAATATCTTCTCTTTCTGGAATACTGCTCCATTGGTATGTAAGTGCACCATTTGCAACAATAATTGCAGAGTCTGGTTTGCCAGGGCAAGCGATGGATTTTTCAATGTGCAGTTTGATTAAATCTGGATGGTTTACTGTAACCAAAATATCCAATTCGTCAGAAGTACATCCGTTTGCAGCAATACCTCTTACGGTATAAGTTTTGGTGTTGAGAGGAGCTACTACAAGTGTGTTGCTTGTTTCAGTGGTGTTGTACCATTGGTATGTGTCGGCGCCGTTCACCTGTAGAGCCACTTCATCGCCTATACAAATAGTAACATCTTCTTGCAAAGCATTGATTTTAGGCACAGGAATTGTAATTAAATTTACTTTTAGAGGTTCAGATTCACAAGTGCCAATTTTACCTACTACTGTTACAGTGTGGTCTCTGTCGGATGGAGCACTGAAAATAGCTGCTTCCTCAGTGTTGTTCCAAATGTATGTATCTGCGCCGTGAGCAACAAGTTTAAAAGGTTCTGTATCGAAACAACGTTCTGTGTCGCCTTCTACACTAACTACAGGTTTGTCTTTTACTTTTACACTTACCACAGTGCTATTTGTACAGCCGTGTTCGTTGTAGCCAGTTACAAGCACACTATAGTCGTTTTGAATATTATTTATTACTAATTCGCCGCCTGTGTTTTTGCTGTAAGAAGTGTCGTGCCAAAAATAACTTTGTGCTCCGCTCACTTTTACTGTGGCGTCAGTTCCTTTACAAACAATAGGACTCTCAACAGTGAGAGTTGGACGTGGGTGTACACCTATGGTATGAGTAGCAGTTACCTCACATCCGTTTATATCTGTTGCTCTTGCAGTGTAAATAGCATTATCGGTAGGATATACTTTAATAGTATTTTGTCCAGCAGAATTTGGTGCGTTCCAAGAAATATTGTCTAGGTTGTTGCCTACAAGTGTTAGAAGAATTTCTTCTGAAGGACATGTAATGTCGGCGCCACTAATATATACGTGAGTTTTGCCAAAAACAATTACTTCTTTACTAGCAGTATATTCACAACCTCTACTATCTGTTACTTTTGCTGTGTAAATTTGAGATTTTGTAGGATTGGTTATAAACGATGTTTCTTCAGGAAATGTTTGCCCTGCTTCTGTGCTCGACCATTCAATTTTACTTCCATATTCTACGTTTTCTGCCAAAACATTTAGTTCTCTTCCGCTACAAATGTTTGGATCTGCCACTACTTTTAGATCAGGGAAGTATGGAACAGTGATTTTTTTTGTATAAGATTGTTTACAACCATTTTTTGTGGTAGCAGTAAGTGTTACGTCATAATCGCCAGGGGCAGAGTAGGTGTGGTTTGAAATTTGACCACTTGATTGGCCTTCGCCAGCATCCCAAATCCAGTTTACCATTTCGTCGCCCGATACGGTTGAGGTAGATGTAAATTCTACTTCGCCACCACATTTTGCAGTGTAATCAAACGAAGGTTCTAACACTACAGGGTCCAATTTAGTGCTTAATTTCACTGCTGCACAACCCAATTGGTCAGACAGTGTACAAGAATAAACCACATTAGGAACCATATTTGCACTTTCTATAGATACAATATTAGGTGTGCTTGGGTTTGCAGAAATAGTGTAGTGATCGCTTCTGCTCCATTGGTATGAGGCAAAACCTTCTGGCGCAGCAATACTTGCGTCTTCGGTATTACAAACCATAGTAGAAAGATCTAGGTCCATTACTTCTGCTCTGAAATATCCGTAAGCTTCGTGTCCACCAGCAGCAGGCTCATTGCCAGTACAACGTACCAAACAGTCGTGTGTAATAACAGAGATAGTTACTTTAGAACCTACATATTCACGAAGGTCGACAAGGGCATCGGTCCATGGTTGGAACATATATTCAGCTGGGTTTCCTTTAGATGCTGTACATCCAGTTCCAGGAACATTTCCCCTTTTAAGAAGAGAAGAGTGTTGATTAACAACAGCAGAATATGATGAACATGCCACTGTGGCTTCTGTTCCGTCAGGTTTTACCACCTTAATATTAACATCGAAGAATGGTCTTTCATCACCGATATGATCGGAACCAACTTTATCTGGGATATGTAGAACTGCAGCAAAACGATATTTTAGAATAGTAGTTGAAGGAGTAACAGTGTAAGTATATTCTAGTTTTTCTGCAGCTGCAGCTTTGTGTGATAGATTACAACCAGCACCTATCATACCTTCTGTTTTCAATGGTTCTCCAATACGTGCCACGTTTTTACCTGGGTCTGGATTTGTTTGTAAATCGTCACATTGTAGAATAGGGTCGAGAGTACGCACATCGCCTGTTAGTTTGATACGTTCCGTAGGAGTGGTTACCTCAGTCCAGTCAAAATAACTATAGGTTTTGTCTGTGTCGGGTGCTGTAGGATTGTCGCATATAAACTTACCCAAATAACGCTTCCAATTTGTGAAGTCGCCCATAGAAAAGTCTATATTTGGAGCATCGATAGACTTTTGATTAGCTTGTGCATATATTAATGTGCTACCTAATAATGTTATTAGGCATATAAGTAATTTTTTCATGTGTGATTTTTAGGTTAATCTTTAAATGATTAATACAAAAGTAACACTTTTTTTGCGGTAAACAAGTATTTCTCTATCAATCAATAGTTAATATTTTAATTGTTGAAAAGTTTTTTGATTTTTATTGCTTAAAAATTTGTGTATTAATAAAAAAATTACTTCCTTTGCACTCTCAAAATAGTGGAATAACAAAAACTAATATAACAATGTCAAAAGTTTGTCAAATTACAGGTAAAAAAGCGGGTATCGGAAACAACGTTTCTCACTCAAAAAGACGTACTAAACGTAAATTCGATGTCAATCTTTTCACCAAGAAATTTTACTGGGTGGAACAAGACTGTTGGGTAAGTTTAAATGTTTCAGCTAATGGTCTTCGTATAATTAACAAATTGGGATTAGATGCAGCTATCCGCCGCGCATCTGAAAAAGGTTATCTATAATCGTTAAATTAGAGGAGATCTAAAAAATGGCTAAGAAAGCAAAAGGAAATAGAGTACAAGTAATTCTTGAGTGTACAGAACACAAAGAAAGCGGAATGCCAGGCACTTCACGCTATATTACTACTAAAAACAGAAAAAATACAACAGAACGTTTAGAGTTGAAAAAATACAACCCTATCCTTAAACGTGTAACTGTTCATAAAGAAATTAAATAATAAAGATATACCATGGCAAAGAAAACAGTCGCAACCTTACAAAAAGGAGAAGGTCGTTCTTTCTCTAAGGTAATTAAAATGGTACGTTCACCAAAAACTGGTGCTTACGTATTCCAAGAAGAAATTGTTCACAACGACAAAGTAAAAGATCTTTTAGCAAAATAAGCTATAAATCTACTAAATACTATCGGGGAAGCACATCGCTTTCCCGATTTTTTTTGTATTTTTTTAACTATACAAGAAAAATTTATTATATTTGTATGTTAACTATAATAAACATAGGGAATATACCCTAATAAACTGATATAAATGGGATTTTTTTCGTTTTTTAAAAAAGATAACTCAAAAGAGAAAGAAGAAGTTTTAGACAAAGGACTTGCTAAAACTAAAGAGAGTGTGTTTAATAAGATTTCTCGTGCCATTGTGGGTAAGAGCAAGGTGGATGATGAGGTGCTAGACAATCTAGAAGAGATTTTAATTACTTCAGACGTGGGTGTAGAAACCACACTTAGAATTATTGAACGTATAGAAGAACGCGTGGCTCGCGACAAATATGTGGGCACAGACGAGCTTCACACTATACTAAAAGAAGAAGTTGTAGCACTACTTGCAGAAAACAACCTAGATGACTTAGCAGATATAGACTACGATTCATCTGAAAATCCATACGTAATTTTAGTAGTGGGTGTAAACGGTGTGGGTAAAACTACTACCATTGGTAAACTTGCAGCACAATTTACTCGTGCAGGTAAGAAAGTTTATCTTGGTGCAGCAGATACATTCCGTGCAGCAGCAGTAGAACAACTAGATATTTGGGGAGAAAGAGTAGGTTGCCCTGTAGTTAAACAAAAAATGGGTGCAGACCCTGCATCTGTGGCATACGATACACTTGCTTCTGCAAAAGCAAACAAAGCAGACGTGGTAATTATAGACACAGCAGGACGTCTTCACAATAAAGTGGGCTTAATGAACGAGCTTACAAAAATTCGCAACGTAATGCAAAAACTTGTGCCAGATGCTCCGCACGAAGTGCTTCTTGTGCTAGATGGCTCTACAGGTCAAAACGCATTTGAACAGGCAAAACAATTCACCAAGGCAACACAAATCACTGCACTAGCAGTTACAAAACTAGACGGCACTGCAAAAGGTGGTGTAGTAATTGGTATTTCAGACCAATTTAAAATTCCAGTAAAATATATTGGTCTAGGAGAAAAAATAGATGATTTGCAACTTTTTGATAAAACTGCATACGTTAATACTTTATTAGGAAAATTGTAATGAAGAAACCATCGGTACATTTCATTAGTTTGGGTTGCTCAAAAAATTTGGTTGACTCAGAAAAACTTATGAAGCAGTTTTCTGCATCAGGATACAAGGTGTATCACGATACAGATGCCAAGGTGGCTCCTATTGTGGTGATAAACACATGTGGTTTTATAGGTGACGCTAAACAAGAAAGCATAGATATGATACTTTCTTATTGCGACCTTAAAGAGCAAGGAAAAATCAAAGAAATCTATGTGATGGGTTGCCTTTCAGAAAGATATAGAAAAGAGCTTGCAGAGGAAATTCCAGAAGTAGATGGTTATTTTGGTAAATTTGACCACGACCAGCTGTTGGAAGCACTAAATAAAAAATATAACACCTCTTTGTGCAACGAGAGAGTGCTTACTACTCCAAATCACTATGCATACTTGAAAATTGCAGAAGGTTGCAACAGAGCGTGTTCGTATTGTGCAATACCTATTATTACAGGTCCATACAAAAGTAGAAGCATAGAAGATATTGAAGATGAGGTAAAATATCTTGTTTCTACAGGTGTAAAAGAGTTTCAAGTAATTGCGCAAGACTTGAGCTTTTATGGATTAGACAATTATAAAAGACTAGCACTTCCTGAACTTATAAAAAGATTGTCAGACATACAAGGTGTAGAATGGCTACGTCTTCATTATGCATATCCAACACAGTTTCCATACGAGATACTAGATGTGATAAACGAAAGAGAAAATGTTTGTAACTATCTAGATTTAGCGCTACAACATAGTTCAGACAATATGTTGAAACATATGCGTAGAGGTATTACATATAATCAAACTGTAGAACTTCTTTCTGAAATAAGACAAAGAGTACCAGATATTTGTCTTAGAACCACACTTATGGTGGGTCACCCAAATGAAACAGAAGAAGATTTTGAGCATTTGCTAAACTTTGTGCGCGAACAAAAATTTGAACGTATGGGTGCGTTTATGTATTCAAACGAAGAAGGTACATACGCCGATAAGCATTACGAAGACAATGTGCCAGAAGAAGTGAAAAGAGCAAGACTAGATTCACTTATGCTTCTTCAACAAGGCATTTCTTGGGATTGCAATCAAAAACTAGTTGGAAAGACAGAAAAAATTATCATAGACAGGGTAGAAGGTGACTATTATGTGGGCAGAACCCAATATGATTCTCCAGATGTGGATACAGAGTGTTTGGTTAAGAGAAAAGATGCCGATTTGGAGATAGGAAATTTCTATAATGCAGAAATAATTAAGGCAGAAGAATTTGATTTCTATGCTAAGATTATAAAATAAAGGTGCACTTAAAATCAAAAGCTGTGAATAATAAAGAATTACTTTTAGAATTGTCCAAACGATTGGGAAAGTCTCAGAAAGAAATCTCTAATATGTTAGAGCATACATCTGAGGCAATAGTAACCAATCTAAAGACTGGAAATGTAGTTTCCATTCAAGGGTTTGGAAATTTTGAACCTCGTGCCAAGCAAGAAAGAGAGATTGTAAATCCTACTACTAAAGAAGTTATCAAGGTGCCAGCAAAGGTGTCTGTAAACTTTAAAGCGGGAACCATTTATAAAGAAAAAATTAAAAATATTACACAACGTGGAAAATAAAAAAGTTACATTGCAAGAACTTGCAGACGTAATTTCTGCTCAGTCTGGTGCTACTAAACGTTTCACAGATAGTTTTTTACGTGAATTAGTAGTGGTGATACAAGAGTATCTAGAAAAAGACGGAATAGTAAAAGTAAAAGGTCTTGGTACATTTAAACTTCTATGGATAGAAGCGCGTAAGAGTGTAAATGTAGCAACAAAAGAAACAATTATTTTGCCTGCTCATTATAAATTATCGTTCTCGCCAGAAGAATCAATTAAACAAGAACTAAACTCTGCAGAAAATTTAGTTTCTGGTGGTGCTACAATAATTCAAGATGCAGAAAATGATGTAGAATCAATAGAAAGCGATGAACAAGTGGTTGTAAACGAGGTAGAAATACCTACACAAACACCAGTGGAAACGGAAAATTCTGCTTCTGATGCTACCAAAGAAGTTGAGACATCTGAAAAAGTTGAGACTTCTGAGAAAGAGGTAGTAGCTAAAAAATCGCACAAAGCATTAGTTTCTATCATTATTGTATTGGTTCTAATTATTTTAGCTTTAGCTGCATATATCTTGGTGCCAAATATCGAAGGTAAACTTATGAGTTTATTTACAACTTTAAAACAATCTAATTTTGAAGTTGTAGCAGTGCCATCAGACTCTGCACAAGTAGAAGACGCAGTAGTGGTAGATACTGTAGAAGTAGCTGTAGAAGAAGTTGTAGAAAGTGCTCCTATTGTAGAAGAACCAGTGGTTACAGTAGACAACTATACTCCAAATATAGCTAAAAGTGCTCCTACACGCGAGGTAGTTACCGTTATTGATGGTAGCCGTCTTACAATGGTTGCATACAGAGCATACGGCCATAAAGCTTTTTGGGTATATGTTTACGATGCAAATCGCGACAGACTTAAACGTCCGTCAGACGTAGAAAAAGGTATGCAACTTCGCATTCCAGACCTACCAAAATCTCTAGTAAACTCTAAAGACCAACGTTGCTTAGATAAAGCATACGAACTAGCAAGAATTTACGATAAATAAAGATATATAAGAAGATAAAAAAGGAAGTTGAAAAAATCAACTTCCTTTTTTTATGTCGTGCTCTTCGTCTGTTTATCTTTTTAGAGTGAAGTGACCGCTTAGGGTTTCGTTGGTTTCTGGGATTAGGATTACATACCAGTAATCGTCTTGTACCATATTTTTTTCGTTGTATGTGCCATCCCAGCCTTCGAACTCAGATGCTATCGATTTGTAAAGCAGTTTAGAGTGGCGGTCGTAAATCATAATGTGAGCGTTTGGTGCAGACTCAATACCCTCTACCATCCATTTGTCGTGTACACCATCTCCGTTAGGTGTAAAGTATATGTCTGGTGTAATAACTACTAGGTTTAGAGTAAAATATACATGATGTTGACAATCATATTCATCTGTTCTATAATCGTTTGTTTCATATTTGGTCATTCCTTCTTCATACATACTAGGATAGTAGTTGAATTTTATTTTTTCGCCATTAGGAAGAATAACCTCTTTTTCGTATTCTAAATTTGGACTAGAAGCCTCTGTAATTCTTTGAGTGGTGTTTGGATAGATAACAAGAATATGTTCATCTTTCCACATTACAAATCCGTCACCATCTTCGTCTACAATATCTTCATTTTCATCTGCAAGGTTTCTGAATTTTAGGCTTCTGTTTTCTGGTGCTATAGAAGGGTCTGCTAGTGCAAATGTAATTTCGTCTATAGCAAAGTCATTGTGACCTGAGTCTGTGTTGTAATTTGAAAGTGTAAGAATTACATTGTCAGCATCTTCGTTTGCAATATAATTAAATACATGTGCGGTCCAGTCTTGTTTATTTATTAGAATTTGATCTGTCGTCACATCGTATGTATTTCCGTTAAGTGTAATTTTGAAATCTATTTTTGCTGGGTTTGTAGTAGGACCACTGATGCTTGGGTCTGTTGATGTTTCTCTAGCTAAGAATCGTAAAATATATTTTTTACCTTTAATGATTTTACCTTCTTGTACTATAGAGAATATAGGACCAGCTTTGTCTCCACCGTCTACTTCAAAGAAATATTCATTGTTTGGATCATCTCCTTTATATGCATGGCAGCCGTTGATACCTGTGTTTGTAAGTCTTACTACACCTGCATGTTTAGTCATACCTCCCACTTTTGATTCGAAGTATTCTGTATATTGATAATCTTGGCCTATTTCTATGTTTACAGTAGATGTGCTAGCATCCTCAAACGTATGTTCATATGAGTATGATTTACCACCATTGATAATGTTTAGACTACTTATAGATAGTGCAGAAGTATTTATCTGAATAGGTGGTATTGCTGCTGGTGCTAAATCCATTTATAATTACTTTTTGGAAAAAGTTGATGAAAAGAAATTGGATGTAGTTGTTTACCAAACAGATTGTATGGGTCGTTGTAATGAAGAGCCTACTGTTGAGGTTGTATTACCAAATCAAGAATCTATGATTTTTGGTAATGTTGACAAAGCAAAAGTGGACGAAATCTTAGAAAAATACGGTAAATAACGAATATTAGATAAATTAACTCAAATTAAGGAGGAAAATATATGGCTAAGTTTAAAATGCACATTTTGGTCTGTGGAGGTACCGGTTGCACTGCTTCTAAAAGCCAAGAAATTGCAGATAGATTAAAAAGCAATCTACTTGATAAAGGTTTAGAAAATGAAGTTCAAGTAATTCTTACAGGTTGTTTTGGTTTCTGTGAAAAAGGACCTATCGTAAAGGTTATGCCTGATAATACTTTTTATACAGAAGTAAAACCAGAAGATTCTCAAGAAATAATTGAAGAACATATAATAAAAGGTCGTAAAGTTACTCGTTTGCTTTACACTGACCCTGATAAAAAAGAACATGTTGCTGATGCGAAACACATGGGCTTTTATAAAAAACAATTACGTATAGCTTTGCGTAATTGTGGTTTTATTGATCCAGAAAATATTGGCGAATACATTGCTTGTGATGGATATGCGGCTGTTGCAAAATGTTTAACAGAAATGACTCCTGAACAAGTAATAAATGAAATTAAACTTTCAGGTCTAAGAGGTCGTGGTGGTGGAGGATTCCCTACTGGTATGAAATGGGAAATTGCTTCAAAGAATCACGCAGATCAAAAATATGTTGTTTGTAATGCAGATGAAGGAGACCCAGGAGCATTTATGGATAGAAGTATCCTAGAAGGAGATCCACATTGTATATTGGAAGCTATGGCAATAGCTGGTTATACAATAGGAGCAAACCAAGGATACATAT